>CASDRL010000026.1 GCA_949283145.1 uncultured Clostridia bacterium
CCTCTTGCCCCACGCGAAAAATCAGAGATTTTTCCCGCGGGGACCCCGGGTGAGATCACGAAGTGCCGCACCGAAGGTATAGCGATTGCTACACGAAGTGTCAATCGCGTTGGGCTGGACGGTAGTGCGCCGGCAATGCGCCATTCGGGGTCCCCGCCGAAAGTATTTTCGGTGGGGTTTTCTATCGCGAAGCGGGCGCATTGCAAGCGGCATAACATGGCGGCGCCGTGGAGGCGCCGTCCTCGGACGCCCTCATGCCCGAACCAAAGGTCCAGCGATTGCTGCGCGCCGCGCCAATCGCGTCGCGCCGAAGGTGCCCCCTAAAACCGTGGGGCCCCGCAGGGGGGAATGGTTTTTGGGGGAACCCGCAGGAGGGGGCTTGATCTTACTCCCATGTCAAAGGGCGAAACCCCGTTCCAAACACGGGGGAGGAAAGCCCGAAGGGAAGGAGGGGGTTTCTTACTCGCCCGCGAGATGTGTAGCCTGAGAGCGCGTGCTTGAATCCGATGCGCACATTGAGCGTACGGTGGGTTTGTTTTTTTAAGCCGGCGGAACGATCTCGGCATTGCATTCGGGCGTATGAAATGATATAAATGTCATATGGATTATTGCGTTTCGGACATCCACGGTTATTACGATCTGTTTTGCCGGATGCTCGACAAGATCAAATTCGGCAGCGGAGACAAATTGTATGTGCTGGGCGATATCGTCGATAAAGGGCGGGACAGCGTTCGTCTTGCCAAATTGTTGTTTTCGATGCCGAATGTGCACTGCATTGCGGGCAATCACGAATACGATTTTTTGAAGTATTATCGCGCGCTGATGATGCAGACGGAAGATTACGACCCGGTGTTGGAGAAGCTGCGCGGTTATTTTGCGGACGGCAATCTGCTGGATTGGGAGACGGTGGACGGCTTCGATTCTTTGCCTTTCTATGCGGAAACGGAGGAGTTCATCGGCGTGCATGCGGGCATTCCCGTAAAGGACGAGGAACTTTTGCCGGTGTCTCTTGCAAAGTGCGAACAGCTGGTCTACGACCGCCGCTTTAAGGACGCGGATGTTTTGCCCAGAAACGGGAAGTGCGTCCTGTACGGACATACGCCCGTTCGCTATCTGACGGGCAGGGATGAGATCTTGCTCTATCCGCGCACCGATGCGGCGCGGGGCAGTGCGGACATCGCCGACTATTGCAAGATACATTTGGATACGGGGGTTTATCTGAGCGGCGTATTGGGATGTATCTCCGCAGACGATTGCCGCTGTTTTTATGTGAGGGAATGATCCCCTTGTGAAGCCCTTTGATTTAGCGAAATGAAAAGCCGCCGCTTCATCACGGGCGTCTGCCTGGATGAAGGCTTGGCGGCGAAAGTCGGATGATCCCTCCCGCAAACGTCAATAGACGACGGAGGAGATGAATTTGTCGAAGCGGGCTTGTCCGTCCGCGGTGTTTTTGAATACGGCGGTGGTGTCCAGGATCTTCTCGCAGGCGGTGTTGATGTAGTCCGTGATGGCGCGTTCCGCTTTGGACTCGGACATTTCCGTGCCGCCGTCGGCGACGAGCTGGGCGATCATGCCGAGGTGTTTGTTGAGGGGATGATCCTCCGCGGCGATGGCTTTGAAGTCCAGGGGAGTCTTGCCCGTGAGCAGGTCCTTGATCTGCTCGCACTCGCGTTGCAGTCTGCCGGGGAGGATGAAGAGCCCTTGCACCTCGATGATGCCGATGGCTTCCTGCTTGATGTTGTGCAGTTCCTCGGCGGGGTGGAAGATGCCGTAGGGGTGCTTTTCGTCCGTGCGGTTGTTGCGGAGGATGAGGTTGATCTGATATTCCCCGTCGTCGTTGAAGCAGGCGGTGGGGGTGATGGCGTTGTGGGGGGTGACGGTGCCGTCCGCGTTCTCTGTGCGGCAGATGATGTTCGCGTCGGGGTCGGAGTAGTTCTCCCAGGCGCTGCGGAACCTTTCCGCCGCCTCGACGAGGCTCGCGCGGTTCTTGCTCTCCAGCCTGACGACGGAGTTGTACCACTCGGCGACGGAGACGTTGACATCCGGGAAGTTCTTCATCGTATAGCGCCTTCTTGCGCCGGACTCGAAGATGGGCAGCACCTTTTTGCCGCCTTGGTAGTGGTCGTGCGCGAGGATGGAGCCGCCCACGATGGGGAGCGCCGCGTTGGAGCCGATGAAGTAGCCGGGGAATAGATCCACAAAGTCCAGCATGCGGCGGAAGGTCGCGGCGTTGACGTTCATCGGACGGTGTTCTTTCGAGATCGCGATGACGTGCTGCTCGAAGTAGACGTAGGGGGAGAACTGCATGAACCACTCCTCGCCGTCCAGCTCGAAGGGGATGGTGCGGAGGGTCTGGCGGGCGGGATGCGCCGCGTTGCCCGCGAAGCCGACGTTCTCGGCGCAGAGCATGCACTTGGGATAACCCGTCTTTGCCTCTTTGGCGCGCCTGACCTCTTCCGGGGTCTTTTCGGGCTTGGCGAGATTGATGGTGACGATGATCTTGCCGCGGGGATTGTCATATTCCCACCGGATGTTGCGGTCGATGTCGGGGCGGCGGATGTACGCCGATTTTTCGGAAAGATCCCCGAGCCACTCGGCGGCTTTCATGCTGCCGCTTTGCGCCGCGATGTTGTCGAAAGTCTCGATGACTTTGGAAGGCAGGGGAGTGAGCACGCCCATGATGCGGGTCTCAAAGAGCTGTCTGTCCTCTTCCGCGCAGAGTTTCAGGCGTACGGCGTAGGCAGAGAGCGCGGAGAGCGTCTCATAAAAATCGTACTTGCCGACGGGTGCGTCCGAAGGCTCCGTAAGACGGAACATATCCAGCAGGGTATTCGTGGCATAAACGACGTCCGCTTCGTCCATATGCAGGTTGTTCACGGCGTAATCCACGAGGTTGGCGACATTGATCTTTGCGAGCTCTTCAAAGGACTTGCGAGGAGACATAAAACCTCTCAACGCACGCATTTCCCTTGCAAACGGGGGGATGCTGTGCTATCATAAAATAACTGTTTATATTATATATGGAGATCCGCATAATGGCAACGATTTCGACGGATAAATTTGAAAAGAAAGCGCCTTCGACGCGCGTTTTGCACGCTCTTTACGGCGACGCCGCCGAAGCCAACGCGCACCGCTTCGGAAAGCTCGCCGCAAGACACAAAGAGACTTTCGGCAGCGAATGCAAGGACTTTTTCTCTTCCCCCGGCAGGATCGAGATCGTGGGCAACCACACCGACCACAACGCAGGCAAGGTGCTTGCGGCTGCGGTCACGGTGGACACGCTCGCGGCGGTCAGCCCCCGCGAGGACGGCATCGTGGAAGTGAAATCCGAAAATTATCCCATGATGCGCATCTCCCTTTCCGACACTGAATATAAAGCCTCGGAAGAGGGCACTTCAGTCGCGCTCATCAAAGGAGTCGCGGCATATTTCGCGCGTGCCGGCAAGGCGACGGGCGGCTTCACCGCGTGCATGGATTCCTGCGTGCCCAAGGGGAGCGGCGTTTCGTCTTCCAGTTCCTTCGAGCTCATCATCGCCGAGATCTTCAACGTCTACTACAACGGCGGCGCGCTTTCCCCCATCTTTATGGCGAAGGCGTCGCAGTATGCCGAGAACGTCTACTTCGGCAAGCCCAGCGGGCTGATGGACCAGAGCGCCATCGCTTTGGGCGGCGTGAACATGATCGACTTCCGCAGCTTCGATGAGCCCGAAGTCGTGGGCGCGAAATGGAGCTTTGACGACCTCGAGATCTATGTCGTGGCAACGGGCGGCGACCACAGCGACCTCACGGACGATTATGCGGCGATCCCCGCCGAGATGAAGTCCGTTGCGGCGGCGCTCGGCGGCACGGTGTTAAGGGACGTCCCCGCCGAGAAGTTCTATGCCGAGGAGGAGACGCTGAGGGGCAAACTCCCCGAAAGAGCGCTGCTCAGGGCGGAGCATTTCTATGAGGAGAATCTGCGCGTGGAGCGTGCGCTGAAAGCCGTCGAGGACGGCGACGAGGCGGCGTTCCTCAAAGAAGTCAACGCGTCCGGGCAAAGCTCGGCGGACAAATTGCAGAACCTTTATTCCGAGCGCGGAGACCGTTCCATCGAGCGTGCTCTCGAGTTCGCGGCGGGAGTGGACGGCGTGCTGGCGCGGCGAGTGCATGGCGGCGGCTTTGCGGGCACAATCCTGCTTTTTGTCGCAAAAGACCGTTCAGACGCCGTAAACGATGTGTTGAACGCCAAGTTCGGCAAAAATAACGTATTCAGACTCTTCATGCGCGAATTCGGCGCGTGCCGCGTCGTTTTCGGGGAGGAATGATGGGGATCCTTTCTGCCATTGACAAGATCGCTTTCACCATAGGAGGGCTGGAAGTCGCCTGGTACGGCATCATCATCGTGATCGGGATGATCGCGGGGCTTGCCATCGTGTGCTTTGAATGCAAACGGATCAACCTCGACACGGACGACGCCATAGAGCTCTTTTTGTGGGTCATACCGCTTGCGGTCATCTTCTGCCGCGTGTTCTATGTGCTTGCGCGCCCGGACGTCTATTTCCCCGTTGAGAGCTGGGACGATTTCGTGGAGCTCATCGCCATCTGGGACGGCGGCATCACCATCATCGGCGGGCTGGTCGGCGGTCTCATCGGCGCGGGCATATTCGCCTTCCGCAAGCGCAAGAAGTGCAACTTCGGCAACATCGTCGACCTCATCGTCGTCCCCGTGCTCACGGGGCAGATCATAGGCAGACTCGGCAATTTCGTCAATCAGGAGGCGTTCGGCATTCCGATCACCGATCCGCGCCTCCAGACATTCCCGTTCGCGGTGTGGATAGACGATTACCAGGGCGTGGAGCCCGAGTTCAAACCTATCGTGGATCGCCACTACCCCGGGTGGTTCGCCGCCACCTTCTTCTATGAGATGGTGTGGAACTTCATCGGCGCGGTCATCTTCTTTGCCATATGGCGCAAGAACAAGCGCTTCCCGGGCATCCTCGGCTTTTGCTATTTCTTCTGGTATTTCCTGGGCAGGGCGTGGTTGGAATCGCTGCGCATAGACGCCGTCCCCGTCACGCAGGTGGCGTGCATAATCGTCGTCCCCGTCGCGCTCGTGCTGGGGGTGGCATATATGCTCATATGCCTCACCCGTTCGAGCTTCCGCACCGTCAACGCGGCGGCGCTCGCGGGCGAACTCGATGTGACCGAACTCAGCCGTCTCGATGTCGCCAACTATAAATTCGTCACCCGTCTCCTCGCAAAGGGCGGCAGGTTTTTCTGGAAGTTCTACGGCGTGGAGGACGTCCCCATCGCAGATCTTTCGGAAGGCAGTTACATCAAAAAAGTGAAAGTGTCGTGGAAGCTCCCCAAACATTGCCGAAACAAGGCGCGCGGAGCCGCGGCGGAGGAGAAAAAATGATCTCGCCCCTTTCCGGTGAACGCAATCTTACCATGCTCACCGACCTCTATCAGCTCACGATGGCGAACGGCTATCTCCAAAAGGGCGTGAGCGAAAAGAGGGCGGTGTTCGATCTCTTTTACCGCGGCAGCGGCGGCTATTCCTACGCCGTGGCGGCGGGACTCGAACAGGCGGTGCAATACCTTCGCGACCTGCGTTTCGAGGAGAAGGACATCGCCTATCTGAGGTCTCTCGGCATCTTCCCCGAGAATTTCCTGGAAAGGTTGAAGTCCTTCCGTTTCACGGGAGACCTCAAAGCCATACCCGAAGGGACGATCGTCTTCCCCTCCGAGCCCATCCTCACGGTGTCCGCGCCCATCTTCGAGGCGCAGATCATCGAGACGGCGCTCCTCACCATCGTCAATCATCAGACCCTCATCGCGACCACGGCGGCAAGGCTCGCCGCCTGCACGGACGCCAAGATCCTGGAATTCGGGCTGCGCCGCGCGCAGGGCCCCGACGCGGGCACTTACGGCGCGCGCGCCGCGTACATCGGCGGATGCCGTTCGACATCCAACGTGCTCGCGGGCGAAATGTTCGGCATAGCGGTGGCGGGCACCCATTCCCACAGCTGGGTGATGACCTTCCCCACAGAGCTCGAAGCGTTCGAGGCGTATGCGGAGATCTATCCCGACAACTGCCTCCTGCTCGTGGACACCTACGACACCCTGAAGAGCGGCGTCCCCAATGCGATAAAGGTCTTCGACCGTCTCAAAGCTGAAGGGCACAAGCCCATAGGCATCAGGCTGGACAGCGGCGACCTTGCCTATCTCAGCCGCGAGGCGCGCAAGATGCTGGACGCGGCGGGACATGTGGACTGCAAGATATTCGCCTCCAACGACATCGACGAGCGCGTCCTGCTCGCGCTCAATTCGCAGGACGCCAAGATCGACGTCTACGGCATAGGCACCAAGCTCATCACCAGCTTCTCCAACGCCTCTCTCGGCGGAGTGTATAAGCTCTGCGCCGTGGAGGAGGACGGGAAACTCGTGCCCAAGATCAAGGTGTCGGACAGCCACGACAAGACCACCGACCCCGGCATCAAAAAGACGGTGCGCATCTATCGCGGCGGTATGGCGGCGGCGGACCTCATCTGCCTTGCGGACGAGACCGTCGACACCTCACGTCCCCTCACCGTATTCCACCCCGAGCAGACGTGGAAGCGCACCACTTTCAAGGATTTCACCGTGAAGGAGCTGCCCGTGGACATCATCAAAAACGGCGAGCTTGTCTACGATTTGCCCACCCTCGAGGAGATCGGCAGGCATCACGATGAGTCCAAGGCGGAGTTCTTCCCCGAATATAAGCGCGTGGTCAATACGCAATATTACAAGGTGGACCTCAGCCAAAAGTTGTGGGATCTCAAACAAGAGCTGCTCGCGGAAAGCGCGCAGAGCTGACCGCACCTTTATGTTTACATCGGCTCCGCAGACGATCGTCTGCGGAGCTTTTTTGTGCGTTCCTTTTGCGCTTATGCCAAAAATCGGCATCACTCGGCGGTAGCGGCGCATTTTCGCGCGCGCGGGCAGGATATAATGTATGTCCGACGGGCGGCGCGCGTCCGCGTCCTCCCCGAAAGGAGAATGTATGAAGAAAAAGAGAAAACTGCCGCCGCGTTTCGCCGTTGTGAGAAGGGGATATGACATCGCTTCGGTGGAGGCGTTTATCGATCTCGAACGCGAAAAGGCGGACAAGGCGGGGTTGGAACAGAAGGAGCGCATCCGCGTCCTCAAAGCGCAGTGCGACAGGCTGACGGAAGAGCTCGAGGTCTATCGCGCAAAAGAAGAGCAGATCAAGTCCGCTTTGATCGCCGCCGGCGAACAGGCGGAAAAGACGGAGCTCGACATCAAAATGCGCTACGCAATGGAGCTTGAGAGACTGAAACTCTTCTGTGCAAAGTGGACGGGCGCCTATGAAGAATTGAAAGAGCGGTATTCATTCGGCAAGGACGCCCTCAATATGGAAAGCGTCGCCGTCTCCGTCAAAGTGGAACTGGAGCGCTTTCTCGCCAAAGACTTTTCGCTGGACAAGGGCGGCGGCGCGGGAGAGCCCGAACTGCAGTTCAAGGAAGAGGCGGCGCGGCTTTCCGAAGAGGACGACAAAGTGAAAGAGCTCCGCGAAAAGCTCGTGAAAGCAGCCGAACGCAAGGACAAAGAGGCAAAACTCGTGGCAAAAACCGCCCCCCGTTCCCCTCAATCCGCAGCCTGCGAAACGCAGCAGCCCGCCGCGGCATTTTCCCTCGAAGAAGCCGCACATCCTACGGAGAGTTTGGCGGAGATATGCCGCTACCTCCTCTGACGGCGCTATTTCGCGAATTGCTTTGTCAGAGCCCCTGCCGTAGATGCTCACGTACGTCTGTGTACGTTCCGCCTCTCGGCAGGGGGCTCTTTCGCGCACTTCATCGAAATATCGCCGTCAGACCCAGACAACGAACAGCTCGATAGAGCGTTTTAGAGCACTCCGATTCTATTTCGGAGACGGTCTAACGAACAGCTTGAGCGTGCCGTCCTTAGACACGACGTTCACTCATTCGAGGTGTATTTGAGCACGATGTTTCTCTTTCGAAGACGGTTTTACGCGCCGCTCAGCCAAACTTGCACAGCGGGCGCTTGCGCTCGCTCTTGCAAGTCGCGGCGCGCTATCTGAGTGCCGAGCGCTGACGGGACATTAAGTAGGCACGGGCGTAGTGCGCGAGAGCCGAATTCCTCCGCCCGTGCCGGGTTTTCAGTGAGTTCTGTTCGCCGCTCGATTATGTAAGTGCGAGACCAAAACTTTTTTCAAGAGGCGGAAAGTTAGTTCCGCATTTTAGGAGGACGATACTTTTTCGGACACGGGGGAGGAAAGCCCGAAGGGAAGGAGGGGGGAATTCTTACTCACCCGCGAGACGAACAGTTTATTCGGAGCGTGCTTGAGTAAGACGGACGGCTTGATAGAGCGCGCCTGAGTACGACGAAACCCTTGCACCCGCAGGAGGGGGCTTAAAACACTCTCTTGCTAGAGTACGGTAGTTTTTTATTCCTTTGAGCACGCCGTTTCTATGCGCAGAAATCACACTTATCCGGCATTTAAGTGTTTGATTTGATTGTTTAAGTGCGGGATGGGGCGGAAAAATTAGTTTTTGTCTTGGTCGGAAGGGGTGCGTTCGTATTCGTCTGCGGCGGCGGAGGAGAGCAGGTCTCCGTACCTGCGTTTGCGGGATATACGGTGTATGGCTTGCGCCGCGAACCATACCGCAAAAAAGGCGAGACAGGTGACGAAATACCCTCTGCAATCCGTGATGACGTCGTCGAATGAGGCGCCCCGCCCCGTGGTGAAGAGGTCGGTCTGCAAGAGTTCCGTAAGGCAGGCGAAGGCAAAGCCGAACACCGCCGCCATCCCGAATGCGGCAAGGCGGGAGCGGATGTTATCCTTGCTGAAAAGCATAAATGTCACCGACGCAACGGCGCCGAGGAACATGAACGCGCCGAAGTGTCCGAAGAGTTTGCGCACGAACAGCTGCCAGTTGGTGAAACCCGTCCCGTCCATCACGACGCCCGTGCTCACGCCGATGTCATCGAGGATGCCTTCCACCTTTTCGCCGAAGTTGTCGGAGGTGGCTGCCGAGGTCTCGCCGGGGAGCAGCGCGCCGACGCACAACCCCACGCAGATCACGACCGTGGCGGCGAGGAATATGTATTTTGCGATTTTCCTGCTTTTTTCTTTATCTCTCTTCATTTTCCGTTCGCGGACCGCTGCGGGATCCCGCAACCGATATTATACGACGTTCAACTGCGGTTAGCAAATTATGATGAAATGAGGGGCGGAAAAGAAAAGGGCACGGCATTATGCCGTGCCCGTCGGAGTGTTTCCCGGTCATTCGCCGTCCGCGGGACGGATGAGGGAGATGTCCGTAAGAGTGTACGTGACCGTCTGCGCTTTGCCTTTCGCGTCCTTATAAGGCTCGACGATGGCGGCGAGCACATGGGGGAGCGCCCACCACCCGTTGTCGTAGGTGGAGATGAGAGTTTCGCTGCCTTCTTCGCTGACTGCCGCATAGACGGGGTCAACGGTGTAGTAGAGGGTCTGGGACGCGCCCGCAACGGTTGTTGAGCGGGAGAGCGTCGCCTTGTAGCATTCGAGAGAGGTCTTCTCGGAAGTGATCTCCGCGCCTTCTTCGTTCTTGCCCACGGAGCCGAACTCAAGCCCGCTTATATTCTCGGTGCCGCTCACGGAGAGGGTGAGGGAGGCGGAGGTCTGTTCCGTCGCGTTCACCACGGCGGTGGTGAAACCGAAGGAGAATGAGGTGGAGAAGGTGGAGATGCCGCGCAGGCTCTGATGGAACTCGTTGTTGTCGTAATAGACGGAGCCGAGCCCGACATTGCCTTTCTTCTCGCTGGACGGCGTTTTGAGGGTGTAGGAGAGAGAGTTGCCGGAATAGGTGCCGTTCATGCGGAGCATTTCCGTGCCGTCCACGCTCTCGCTGCGGAAGGTCGCGGAGGGGAGGAGGTAGGAGCTGCCGTCCGTGAGGGAGAAATAGCACTCCGTGACGATGAGGTGCGCTTTGCCGTCGATGGTGGCTTCGAGGGTGCTGCGGATGAGATAGCCCTCACGCTGCTCGAAGGTGCTGTCGCCGACGGTCACTTTCTCCGGGTTGGTCTCGGCGTTGTAGGCGGCGTGATAGAAGATCTCGCTCACATAAGTGCCTTCCGTGCCCTCATATGCGCTGTCGTTGACGGTGTAGGTATAGCGCTCGTAAGGACCTTTCCAGGCGTCCACGAGCTGTCCCTGCGTGGTGGCATTGTTGCAGGCGGCTAAGGTCACCGCAAGCGCCGCGACCACGATGACAAGTATCATTGCGGATGCGATTTTTTTCATAGTATCAAGATTATAACCTAAATGCGCGCGGGGAGCAACGGATTTTCCCAAACTGCGCAAAATCGGGGAGGGAGAGAGTGCGGCGGGGGGGGAGAGCGCATTGTCCTTCCCGCCGAGATATGTCCTTGAAAAGGTGCATAAGGCGTGTTATACTGCATCTATGAAAATGATTTTTTCCAATACGGCGCACGACGCCTACCATCGCGTGCTCGCGGAACTGAAACGCAGGCTTCCCGACGGCGGAGAACACATCGTCATCGTGCCGGATAAGTTCACCGCGTCCTCCGAAAAGGGGGTCATCGCGACGCTTGGCGAAGACGCCGTGTTCAACGTCAGCGTGACGTCATTCACAAGGCTTGCGGAAAAGAGCGTGGGGAAACGGATCAAGAAGTGTCTCACGCCGCAGGGCTCCGTCATGCTGCTTGCCAAGGTGATAGAAGAAAACCGCGGCAGGCTGACCTTTTACGCCAAAGCGGCGCGTTCCGCAGGATTTGCCGAAGAGTTCTATGCGGCTCTCACCGCGCTGAGGAACAGCGGAGTCACCCCCGAAAAACTGCGCGCAGCCGCACGCCGGGCGCCCGTTGCCGCGCGCGGGAAGTACGAGGATATGGCGCTCGTTTTCGAGAGTTATATCGCGGCGCTCGGGGAAAGGCACAGCGATTCCACCACGCGGCTGGAAGCGTTCGCCGCCGCGCTTGCGGAAGGGGGCACCGTGCCCGCGCACTTTTATGTGGTGGATTTCTACGATTTCAAGGCGCCGGAACTCGACATCCTCTGCGGGCTCGCAAGGTCGGCGCTGTCCCTCACCGTCGGGATGGTCGGCGGCAAGGGGAACCCGAACGAAAGGATATATTGCGACGGAGCCGCCGAAAGGCTCATCGCGGCTTGCGGCGGGGGAGAAAGAGTGTTCGGCAAAGAGAAACTGCACCCCTCTCTCGCTGCTATTTCCGAAAGACTGTTTTCCTACGATCTGCCCGACGACCGTGTGGAGAACGGCGGGAAAGTGCGGCTGGTTTCCGCCGCGTCGCGCACGGAAGAGATAGAGTTCCTTGCCCGCGAGATAAGCTCGAAAGTGGCGGCGGGAGCGCGCTACCGCGATTTCGAGGTCGTGCTCTCCGATGTCGAGGGCTACAAGGCGGAGCTCAAAAGCGTTCTGATGCGCTACGGGATCCCCTTTTTCATCGATACCCGCGAACTGCTTTCCGAGCAGACCAAAACGCGCTGTCTGCTGTCGGCGCTTGCCGCGGTGAGGAGCGGGATGCGCAGGCAGGAAGTCCTGGAATTTGTCAAGAACCCTCTCTTCTACGGAGCGTTTGGCGAAAGAGAGGACGCGGCGTTCCGCTTTGAAAATTACTGCCTGCGTTACAACATCTCTTTCGGGAGATTTTCGGAGCCGTTCGACCTCGGCGAAGAAGGAGAGAGAGCGTACGCCGAGAATGTGAGAAAAAAGCTCACGGCGACGCTCGCGCCATTAATGTTCAAAGGGAAGACGGATACGCGGGATTTCGTTTCCAGGGCGGAAAAATTCCTGTCGTCGCTGGAAAGCGCATGGCACGCCCATGTTGAAAAACTGACCGAAATCAGCCTTTATTATGCAAAATGCGCGGATCAAGTCGATGAAAAGATAAAATCTCTTCTCGATGAGATGAAAGAGACTCTCCCGGGGGAGTGGGATGTTGCCTATTTCGAACGCATGTTCAAAGCGACGGCGCGCACCGTAAAGATCGCCCTTGTCCCGACATGGCTGGACGCCGTCTACATAGGCGGCACGAGCAACCGTTATCTGGGCGGGGGAGACATCTATCTGCTTGGCGCCAACGTCGGCAGGTTGCCGAGAGGAGCCGACGGCGGCACCGTCATATCCTCCCGCGACGAGGAGTGGCTGGAGACCGTCGGGATCCCGCTGTCGCCGACCGTCGCGCAGCGCAACTACTCCGAGATGATGTCCGTCACGGAGATAATGAAGCGTCCCAAAGGCACGCTCACCGTGTCCTATCCCGAGAGCGACCCTTCCGGCGAACTCAGACCGTCCGTGGTCGTTTCCGAGCTGAGGGCGATGCTGCAGGACCTCGGCGAGCCGATCGCCGTGCGCCGCGCGTCGGATATGTTTGCGGAGGCTTTGGGCGGAGAGGACAGAGAGCACGCCGTTGCCGCGGTCTTTGCCACGCCGAAAGCATGTATGCACGAGGTGCTGACTCATCTTTCCGCTCCCCGCGAGGACGGACTCATCGCCGCCGCGGCGGAGTGCGTGTCTCCCGCAGACAAAGCGCGTCTCGACAGACTGCGCGGCAGGGTGCGCCCCGAGGAGAAACTTTCCGAGACGGCGGCTGCCGAGTCGCGGAAAAACGGCGGGGACAGGATCAGCCCGAGCAGGTTGGAGAGCATGTTCACCTGCCGGTATATGCAGTATTTCTCATATGTTCTCCGCTTGAAACGGAGAGAGGAGGCGTCGCCGGAGAGCAGGGATTTCGGGCTCGTGCTGCATTCCGTGCTGGAAAAGTTCTTCCGCGAATATATGCTGCACGGGGTGCGCGAAGAGGACGTCCGCAAGACTGCGGAAAGATTTTTCGACGAGAGCGCGGCGGAAAACGTCTCCGTCGCCGTCGTCGCGGAGGAGCCCGGGATGAAGAGGGTGCTCGCCCGAGTCAAAGAAGAGGCGGTAAAGGTCTGCACCGTGCTGAGAGCGCAGGCGGAGAGGTCGCAGTACAGACCCGTGTATGTTGAGCAGTATATAGGCGGAGCGGAGATCCCCGCCCTCACCGTGAAGGTTGGGGACGCCAAGGCGGAACTCAAGGGCAGGATAGACCGCGTGGACGAGCACGACGGCAAGTTCTTCGTCATAGATTACAAGACGTACAAGAGCGCGGAACTCAAACTTGCCGACATATATTCCGGCAGGAAGATACAGCTTTATCTCTATCTCGCCGCCATCGCCGACGCGAAGGGCTGGAAACCCGTCGGGGCATTTTATCTGCCCGTCTCATTCGACTTTGCCACAGACGACTGGAATCTGCAATATCGGGGGAATATGACGGACGACTATGCGGAAGCGATGCGTATCGAGCCTTTGTTCGGCATAGACGGCAGTCTCTTCCCCGCGCCCAACGCCAAAGGCGAGATGAAGGAACCCAATTTCTTTTCGGAAGAGGCGTTCGATTCCGTGACGGCGTATGTCAGACGTCTGGCGAATGCGGGCGCCGCCGCCGTGGCGGAAGGGGAGATAGAGGCGCTCCCTCTCGCGGGAGCGTGTTCGCGGTGCGACTATGCGGATATATGCGCGTGGAAGGACTGCCGCAGTCTTTCCGCGGGGAGGAGCAGGATCGGCGTGAAAGACTTCGCGAGCGATCTTACGGAACCGCGCAAAAAACTTGTTTGCAGCGGCGAATCGGAGGATGATTGACCGAAATGGACAGCAAAACATTCGATCCTGCGCAAATGCAGGCAAAATTCAAACCGATCGCGAAGTTCACGGACGAGCAGAAAAAAGCCATAGACGCTGACGGGAAAGTGCTGGTTTCCGCCTCGGCGGGAAGCGGAAAGACCACCACTATGGTGGAAAAGATCCTGCGGTGTATGGCTGCCGGAACGCCGCTTTCCAAAATGCTCATACTCGTATATAACGAGGCTGCCGCAGGAGAGCTCAGGGACAAATTGCAGGCTGCGCTCTTCGACGCGGCGTGCGCGTCTTCCGGCGCGCAAAGGAAGCTCTTCCGCGACAATCTGGACTCGCTGTCGTCGGCGCGCATCGGCACCATCCACGCATTCTGTTTTTCCCTCATCAAGGAAAATTTCGAGAAGATCGGAGTGTCGCCCGCGTGCGACGTGCTCTCCGAGGGAGAGGCGAAACGCTATGACGATCAGGCGATGGACGAGGTCTTCGGAGAATGCTATGAGTCCGGCGACGAGGTGTTCATGCAGCTCGCCGACGTGCTGACGCGCGGGCGCAGAGAGGACGAACTGCGCAAAGTGGTGGAAAAGGTGCACGCCGTCATCGCCATCCAGCCGGACAGGAAGGCGTTCGCGCAGAAACTCTGCGACGGGTTCGAGGATGTGTTCGAAGGGGAATATGCCGCCGCTGCCGCATCTTTTCTGCGCCGCGACGCCGCCCATATCAGAGAATGTCTGGAATATATCGCGCCCGTATACGCCGGGGCGGGTTATCCGCTGTATGCCGAAAAGTGTCTCCGCCTTGCGGAGGAAGCGGGCAAAGCGGAGAACGCCGGGTTCAAGGAGATCGCCAACATCGCGCTGACGGCGTTGGAGGCGGCGGAGATGCCCGTCGAGTCGCGCATAAAAAGCGCGGACATTGACGGCGCGGACAAGAAGTTCGGCGCGGAGGCGATAGAGAAAGCGGCGAAACTCTTTGCGGAATGGGAAGATCTTTTCGGAGACGAGGGTGCCGTTGCGGTGCGTCACGCTCAGAACGCCGCATTCGTGCGCAAACTGGTCGAACTCGCCGAAAGGACGGATGAGCTCTCTTCCGCCATGAAGCGCGCCGACGAGGTCATGAGCTATGATGACCTCGAATTCTACGCCGCGGAGCTCGTGAAGTCGGGAGAGTTCGCGGGCAGATACGAAAGGGTGTTCGTGGACGAATATCAGGATGTCAATCCCGTGCAGGATTTCATCATCAGAGGGGTATCGGGCGAGCACGTCTTCACCGTCGGGGATGTCAAGCAGAGCATCTACGGGTTCCGTCTGTCCGATCCCGAGATATTCCTCGGCAGGAAGCGCAGCTATGAGGAGAGCGGCGAGGGGCGCGCCATCGAGTTCAACGCCAATTTCCGCAGCGTGAATGCCGTGCTCGATTTCGTCAACCGCGTTTTCGATGAAGTGATGACCGTGGACTCTTCGGGCGTGGACTATGCCGAAGAGGGGCATTTCGTGCTGGGAGACGACAAGTGCGACGCTTTCGGCAAACCTCTTTCCGGAGCGGCGGAAGTGCACTTTTTCCCGTATGCGAGGCAGTCTGCCGCGCCCGGGCTCGCCGCAGAGGCAAAATTCATCGCGGAGAAGATCCGCGAGCTGCGCTCTTCCGCGACAAAGGAGAATGTCTGCCCGATCTCTTATTCGGACTGCGCGGTGCTCATAAGGAGCAGGAGCGGTTCCGCGCGCAAATTGGCGGAATATCTGGCAGGGGAGGGCATCCCCGTGGATATGAGCATCTTTTCGGAACAGTCGCCGCGCGCGGAGAAGGAGCTGATCGGCTTCCTCACCGTGCTGGACAATCCGAGGCAGGACATACCTCTCGCGGGTTTCATGCTCTCGTGTTTCGGCGGGTTCGACGAAAACGAGATGGCTTGCATCGCGTCGCTGCGCGGCGAGAATGACGACCTGTACGACGCGGTGCTCGCCGCGGCGGAAAAGGGCGGCGAACTCGGGAAAAAGACGGCTGCGATGCTGGATATGCTGGCGGAGTACAGGCTGAAAGCGAGTTTCAAAAGCGTGCCGGAACTTTTGCAGAGCATCGTGTCGGACTTCGATTATGCCGCGCTCGTTTCGGGGCTCGGCGAGGGGAGCGCGGACAGCGTGCTGTCATTCGTCGCGTCTGCCGCCGCAGGCAAGGAACAGCACACGGACATCGGCAGGTTCCTCGCCGCATACGAGGCGCGTTCCGACGAGAGCAAACGCTCCCGCCCGCAGGGCGGAGACAGGGTGCGCTTTGCCACTTTCCATTCATACAAAGGGCTGGAATCGCCCGTCGTCTTTGTGTGCTGTCCGCCCGATCAGCGGGACGGCGCGGGACGCGGCGGCGATGTCATGGTGGAGAACAAAGGATATATGGGGCTGCGCTACTTCGATTTCGCGGGCAGGAAAAAGGAGAGCACGCTGTCACTGTATGCCTGTGCCCGCATCCGCGCGGAAAGAGAAAGGATGGAAGAGATGCGGCTGTACTACGTCGCTCTCACGCGCGCGCAACAATATTTATATATAGTAGGGACGCTTTCCAACACTCCTGCGGAAAGATTCGGGCTTTATCCCTCGTTCAGGGAACCCGCGGGGCTTTCGGAACTGCTCTCCGTGCTGTGCCGCCGCGGTAAGATAGGCAAAGTGATCCACGAAAAGGCGGAGGCGGCTCCCCCCGTATCCGTGTTCAGAAAGCTTCCGACTCTCGGAGAGGCGTCGCCCGAGGACGAGGGGACGATCCGCCGCGCGACGGGTTTTGTATATCCGCACGGAGAGGCGTCCTCTCTCGCGATGAAATACAGCGTGTCCGCGCTGGACGGCGGGGCGGACGATCTCGCTCTCAGCGCGTTTGCCGACCGCGCCGACGAGGGCATCGCCTATCACAAGGTGATGGAGCATATCGATTTCGCCGCGCAGGGGAAAGCCGCCGTGGAAAACGAATTGGAGCAGATGGTCGCGTCCGGGCTGCTGACGGAAGAGGAGCGCGCACAGGTGGACGCCGCAGCCGTCGCGAAGTGTCTTGCGAGCCCCGTCATGCAATTGGCGCGGGAGAGCACCTGTTACAGGGAAAGATCCTTCCTCATGTATGTCCCCGCAAGAGAGGTAGGGCAGGGCTCTTCCGAAGACAAAGTTCTCGTGCAGGGCGTCATCGACCTGCTCATCGACGGCAGGGAACGCGTGATCGTGGACTTCAAAAACTCCGCTTTGCGCAGTGAAGAGGCATTGAGAAAATACAAAAAGCAGCTTAATCTGTACAAAAAGGCGGTTGAAAGCTCATTTTTGGGCAAAGTTGACAGAATATTGCTCTATTCTTTCAAAACCGGCAAAACTTTGGATGTGGAGCGAGACCTTTGATGTCCGCGCGCTTTTTTACACTGCGGACGCCGGGACGAACGCCTCGGCGTCCGTTTCGGCAAGCGCGCTTCCGCCCCTTTAAGGGGCGGCGGGGTGGCGATTTAACGGGCGTTAAAATGAAAATTTTTCAATATCCCGGAGTTAATCTTGCAAAAAGTCTTGCTTTTTAGCGCGCGTGTGGTATAATTACCATAACATTTGTAGTGCTATATACGGAGGCACGGACTGCGGTATGAGCTTCTTCAACAAGATCTTCGACGGCTTGACTGACCTGTCGCAAAAACTTCCCGAGATCGACATCCAGACTTTTTACATAGTGGTAGTTGCTGCATTGGGAGTGCTTGCCGTCGTTATCGGGCTCACTTATTTTGCTGCGTCCGCATATAAGATGAGACGCGCCTGCGGCAAGGTGCTGTCTTATCTGGAGAACGAGGACGTCGTCAACGACGACAATGTCGCGGACTTCACTTCCGTCTGTTTCGGAGTGAAATCGCCCGCCGCTATGCGCGAAGCGTGGCTGAGCTATCTCGGCGTCCGTTTCGGCTATCCCGGCGAAGTGATGAACGAGTCCGTCTTCAACAAGGAAGTCAAGCGCCCGGATCCTGTGCGCGCCAATGTGTTTGTCGCAGTGGCACTCATCCTCACCGCGCTCTTCTCCTTCTGGGGGCTGGGTGCGATGGCGACCGCCGAGATCGGCGTTGTGCTGTGCCTCGGGCTGCTCGTCGCTGCGGTAGGGTATCTCGTGCTGTGGCTGGTCGCCCGCAGCGAATATAAGCTCGCGGCAAAGAAGTTTGCCGCCATGCAGGACGCTCTCGACGCCAAGGTCAACCTCAGTGTGGAGCGCGACTATGCGACGGACGCGTCCCCGCTCCTTCAGGTGGCAGCGATCATGGACGGTATCGTTGCGCGCAACACCGCAAAGCCCGCTCCTTCTCAGGAAGAGGTCGAGGCGCTGGTGAAAGAGAGAGAAGCTGCCGCACAGGCGGAAGAGAGCACCGCGGCAGAGCAGAAGACCGCCGAAGGCGAAGCGTCCGCAGAGGATAAGACTCCTCTCGAACTCGCCGCCGAAGAGACCGCCGAAGAGACCGACGAAGCGCCTGCGGAGGAGCCCGCGGAAGAGGCTGCGTTCGAGCCCGTCGAAGAGTCGGCTCCCGCCGACCCGAATGCACCCAAGGTGGGCAGCCCCCCTGTCGTAGGGCACAGAGAAGAGACCGAAAAGGGCCGCGATACCGTCGCGGAAGAAATAGAAAATAACGATGAGGATGAGGAAAATATGTTCGGAAGAAAGAAGAAAAAACCTCAGAACGAAGAGCTGACCGCTCGCGGTTATGACGATCTCGTCGTCGATGCGGAACTTCTCACCGACGATGACGGCGCAGATGCCGCAGAAGGACAGCTTGTGTCCGCGCCCGCTCCCGAGCAGCCGTACGCACAGCAGTCCGCAGCTCCCGCAATGGCGCGCGGTTCGGAGCCCGAATCTCTCGAGGGTCTGAACATCGCAAGGCGTCCCGCGGCGGATGAGTCCGTCACGGTCTCGCTCGAGCCCGAAGTCATCTATGTCGAAGAGGACCTCGACGAGGGCGACGAGGATGTCAAGCCGCCCAGGCTCGCCAAGCTGCCCCATCTCGTGGATTATGTTCTCACGATGAACCTCTCGCGCAGCATGAAGATCCGCGTCGCGATGCTCATGCTCCAGGCGTACAACGTGTTCAAGAACAGCCCCGAGAACAAAGCCATCGTCATCCAGTGCCTGACCAAGATCATGAAAGTGCTCATGGCGGATCACGCAGCTGCACAGGCGGCAAGGGCGAAGGCAGAGCAGGAAGCGCAGGCGGCGGCAGCGGCGGACACCGCAGCCGAATAATTGCTCCTTTCACACATAGCGCACTGCCCGCGCATACACGCGGGCAGGCGTGAGCATATTTTCCGCATTACGGTGCGGCTCTGACGCCATACCGTAATGTTTGGTAACATAAGATAAAATAATAACACGGACGGCATGACCAGCCGTCCGTGTCGCTTTTGCGGAAAAGCGCAAAAATATGCTTTCCCGCTATCTAATGCGCTCAAAAAACAAAAGTAGGTCAGCCCGCGTTTGTTCCTGAAACGTGCCGGGAAACGTCACGCATCCCGTGCGAGGTGACTTGTTTTTGTGTAATTCCGGGACAACGGGGACGGGGCAGAAATGTCAAGGTGCGGACTGTGGCGTTCGCATCTTGACATTTGCGCGCCCAAACCCCATTTGAGATGGGTCCCCCGCTCAGCCCCGTCCCCTTTTGTCCCAATGCGTTCCTCATAGGGCGGGCGGGTGGGGACTAACTTGTGCGAACAACTTGATAGAGCGTGCTTGAATACGCCGAACATTCTTTCGGAGACGGAATAACGAAAGCCTAGAGCGAGTAAAGTTTTATAGAGCGTCTTCGAGCACGACGGTTCTCTTTCGAAGACGGAATTACGCGCCGCTCAGCCAAGCGTTCACAGGCGGTGCAACCGCCGCTTGAACGCCGCGGCGCGCTAAGTGAGTGCCGAGCAACGCCGCAAACTCAAATAGACACGGGCTTTAATTTGTGAGCGCCGAATTCCTCCGCCCGTGCCGGGTTTTCAGTAAGTACTGTTCGCCGCTCGATTATGTTAGTGCGAGACACAAACTTTTTTCAAAAGGCGGAAAGCATATCCCGCATTTTAGGAGGACGATACTCTAATCGGACACGGGGGAGGAAAGCCCGAAGGGAAGGAGGGGGAATTCTTACTCACCCCCGAGACGGACAGCTTATTCGAAGCGTGCATGAGCACGACGAAGCCCTCGATACAGTGCCCCACCTCGGCTCTTTTAAGCACAAAGAAAAAACCCCGCTTACAGCGGGGCGGGGGATCATTTGAGGAAGCGCTTTTTCCAGAGCACTATGCCCGCGACGAGGCAGACGACAACGGAGATGCCGATGACCACCCAGAAGCCCCAGCTTTCGCCTTCGAAGGGGACTCCCGTATTCATGCCCCAGAAGGCGCCGATCATGCTCGGGATGGCGACGAGCAGGGTGAGGGAAGTCAGCACTTTCATGACGACGTTGAGGTTGTTGGAGATGATGGAGGCGTAGGCGTCCATGGTGCCAGAGAGGATGTCGCGGTAGATGTTGGACATCTCGATCGCCTGTTTGTTCTCGATGACGACGTCCTCGAAGAGATCCTCGTCCTCTTCAAAGAGCTTGGTCATCTTGGGGAGCTTGTCCAGCACCACGCTGTTGGAGCGCAGAGAGGTGGAGATGTAGACGAGGGATTTCTCGAGGTCGAGCATCTCGATGAGCTCCGCGTTTTTCATGGATTTCTCCAAAACGTTCTGGACGCGCTGGCTGGCGCGGTCGATCTGTTTGAGGTAGTGGACGAACTTTTTGGAGATGGTGTACTGAAGTTGTATGAGGAAACGGGTGCGCTTGTGCAGGTTGAAGTCCTTGACGAAGCGCGCCGAGAGCATGTCGTCGATGAGGCTGGTCTCCTCGAGGCAGACGGTGATCATCACGTCGGGGGTGGAGATGAAGCCGAAGGGGAGGGTGGTGTAGGTGTAGTGATCCTCATCCTCTTCGGTGAAGGGGATGTCCGTGACCACGAGGAGGGCACCGGTGTCGTCGTCGCGTTCGATACGCGCGCGTTCTTCCTCGTCCAGAGCGGCTTTGATCATGTCCTCGGGCACTCCCGCGGAACGCGAAATGAGCTCGATCTCCTTGTCCGTGGGGTTGGACATGTGGATCCAGTGGTCGCGGAAGTCGTAGCTCTCGCCGATGAGAGCGTTGTCGACGGTGATAGTGGCTTTGTTGAGTTTCTTGTAAACCTGAAGCATATCGTTTCCTCCGGTGGGCACATGAACGCCGTGCCGGAGAAAACTCGGACACGGGCGAATTATTGGAGACTATGGCAACTTCGGTAGTCGGAGTCCATTTTTGCACCTCTGTTTTTTCGTCCCTAACATCTTAGCAAAAAAAAATTGCTAAGGCAACCGAAATTCGCTTGCCCGAAAATTCTTTTTTTGCTAAACTCTCTATGATTAAAACAAAAAGCAATTTTAGCATCATACAGGAGGTCTCAAATGAAGAAATTCGTTTACCAATTCAAAGAGGCAAGCGAAACCAACTGCGACCGTCGCGCCATGTTCGGCGGCAAGGGCGCAAACCTTGCGGAAATGACCAAGCTCGGCATGCCCGTGCCCCAGGGTTTCACCATCACCACCGAAGCGTGCACGCAGTATTACAATGACGGGGAAGTCATCAACGACGCCATCCAGGCGGAGATCATGGAGAACATCTCCAAGCTCGAGAAGCTGGTCGGCAAGGAGTTCGGTTCTCTGGACAATCCTCTCCTCGTTTCCGTCCGTTCCGGCGCACGCGCTTCCATGCCCGGCATGATGGACACCATCCTCAACCTCGGTCTCAATGACGAAGTGGTGGTCAGGTTCGCCGAAAAGACGGGCAACCCCCGCTTCGCGTATGACAGCTATCGTCGTTTCATCCAGATGTATTCCGACGTCGTCATGGAAGTCGGCAAGAAGTACTTCGAGGAGCTCATCGACGAGATGAAAGCCAAGAAGGGCGTCAAGATGGACACCGAGCTCACCGCGGATGATCTTAAAGAGCTCGCAGAGCAGTTCAAAGCCGAGTATAAGGCGAAGATCGGCAGCGACTTCCCGCAGGATCCCAAGGAACAGCTCATGGGCGCCATCAAGGCGGTGTTCCGCAGCTGGAACAACCCCCGCGCCATCTACTATCGCCGCATGAACGACATCCCCGGCGATTGGGGCACCGCAGTCAACGTGCAGATGATGGTCTTCGGCAACATGGGCGAGACCTCCGGCACCGGCGTCGCGTTCTCCCGCAACCCCGCCACCGGCGAGAAGGGGCTCTTCGGTGAGTACCTCATGAACGCGCAGGGCGAGGACGTCGTCGCAGGCGTGCGCACTCCTTCCCCCATCTCCCACCTCAAAGAGACCAACCCCGCGGTGTACGAGCAGTTCGTCAAGATCGTCGACACTCTCGAGAAGCACTACCGCGATATGCAGGACATGGAGTTCACCATCGAAGAGGGCAAGCTCTTCATGCTCCAGACCAGAAACGGCAAGCGCACCGCCACCGCCGCTCTCAAGATCGCGTGCGACCTCGTGGACGAAGGCATGATCAACGAGAAGGAAGCGGTCTGCATGATCGATCCCAAGCAGCTTGACGCGCTCCTGCATCCTCAGTTCGACGCAAAGGCGCTCAAAGCGGCTCAGCCCATCGGCAGCGCACTTCCCGCCTCTCCCGGCGCGGCGTGCGGCAAGGTGGTCTTCACTGCGGAAGACGCCACCGATTGGGTCACCAACAAGGGTGAAAAGAAAGTCGTCCTCGTCCGTCTCGAGACCTCTCCCGAGGACATCGAAGGCATGCACTATGCGCAGGGCATCCTCACCGTCCGCGGCGGCATGACCTCTCACGCGGCGGTCGTCGCGCGCGGCATGGGCACCTGCTGTGTCTCCGGTTGCGGCGACATCGTCATCGACGAGGAAAAGAAAGTCTTCACGCTGGGCGGCAAGACCTTCCACGAGGGTGATTGGATCTCTCTGGACGGCTCCACCGGCAAGATCTACGGCGAGGCCATCCCCACCGTCGACGCGTCCGTCACGGGCGACTTCGGCAGGATCATGGCGTGGGCGGATCAGTACCGTGCGCTCCAAGTCAGGACCAACGCCGACACTCCCAAGGACGCCCGTCAGGCGCGCAAGTTCGGCGCGGAAGGCATCGGCCTCTGCCGCACCGAGCACATGTTCTTCGAGCCTGACAGGATCATGGCGATGCGCGAGATGATCGTCTCCGACACCGTCGAGAAGAGAGAGAAAGCTCTTGCCAAGCTCCTGCCCATGCAGCAGGGCGACTTCGAGGCTCTTTACGAGGCTCTCGAGGGCACTCCCGTCACCATCAGGTTCCTGGATCCTCCTCTCCACGAGTTCGTCCCCACTGAGGAAGCGGACATCAAGACGCTCGCGGACAACATGGGCATGACCGTCAAAGAGGTCAAGGACGTCATCACTTCTCTGCATGAGTTCAACCCCATGATGGGTCATCGCGGCTGCAGACTCGCCGTCACCTATCCCGAGATCGCGGTCATGCAGACCAAGGCTGTCATCCAGGCTGCCATCGCGGTGCAGTCCAGACACGCCGATTGGAAGGTCGTCCCCGAGATCATGATCCCCCTCGTCGGCGAAGTCAAAGAGCTCGCCTACGTCAAGTCCGTCGTCACCAAGACCGCCGATGAGTGCATCAAGGCGGCAGGCATCGAGATGAAGTATAAGGTCGGCACCATGATCGAGATCCCCCGCGCGGCTCTCACCGCGGATGCCATTGCGACCGAGGCGGAGTTCTTCTCCTTCGGCACCAACGACCTCACTCAGATGACCTTCGGCTTCAGCCGTGACGACGCGGGCAAGTTCCTCGGCGCCTACTACGACAAGAAGATCTACGAGTCCGATCCCTTCGCCAAGCTCGACCAGGTCGGCGTCGGCAAACTCGTCAAGATGGCTGCCGAAATGGGCAGAGCCACTCGCCCCGACATCCACCTCGGCATCTGCGGCGAGCACGGCGGCGATCCCAGCACCATCGAGTTCTGCCACAACGTCGGTCTCGACTATGTGTCCTGCTCCCCCTTCCGCGTGCCCATTGCACGCCTTGCGGCAGCACAGGCAAACATCAAAAATCCCCGCAAGTAATTGCGAGAGATAACACAAAAGACAAAAAGCCCGCGGCAACGCGGGCTTTAAGTTTGCCTGTGCTGCCGCGAAAAGAAACCGCCGAGCGAAAATGAGCGACACCGCGATAGTTTCGGAGCAGAGCGGAGAAACGAGGAGCGGGGGGAGCGCCTTGCATTTTCGAGAGGCGAAGAGGAGGGGCAGACGAGGAAGCAGTATGCCTGCACCGATGTGAAGGCATCGGCGCACGGCGTCTTGCCCCGACGAAGCACAGGCAAACATCAAAAATCCCCGCAAGTAATTGCGAGAGATAACACAAAAGACAAAAAGCCCGCGGCAACGCGGGCTTTGAGTTTTTCTGCCGGAAATGGGTGATGCGAAGCAGATCCGCAAAGCGGCAAAAAGAAAAAACCTAAAACGACTTGCACCCAAAATGGTTCGTTTTAGGTTTCGTGTGGTGGAGACAACAAGTCATTCGCCGCACAGAGTAAAGTACTCGTGACGAAGAGCCGTTTCCGAGGAGGGATGAGTTTTCGTTCGGTGGCATATCGGGCGGCGAAAGCGTCTTGCGAAAGGGTGAGCGCTCCTTTTGGAGTGAGCGTCGGCAAGCCGCCGAACTTGCGCGCACGGGGCATATGACACGCCTTATATGTGCGGGAACGAAAATGAGAACACATCACGCATCAATGCCAGACAGGAATAATACGAACCAGGTTCTGCGCCGCCGATTTCCGCCTGAGCCGCGTCATTCGCCTTGCTAATACAGTCAAGTATTAGCTACAGCGACTTCCTTGCTCAGCCAAAAATCGGTTGGCGCGGAACTGCTCGCACCTCAGAGCAAGAGATTTTCGGATGATTTTGCACGGACGGAACGCAGGCAATAGTATACATATTGGCAAGTTTCGGCTGTGTAAAAGCGCCGAAAAGAATTGCTCTGAGGCTGGTTCGTATTATTCCTGTCTGGCATGGCAGGTTTGCGCGCTAAGTTCGTGACTTTTAGTTGTCTCCGAGCATAGCAAAAGGGACGGTGTTAACCGTCCCTTTTGCTATGCTGGTGGAGACAACAAGACTCGAACTTGTGACCTCTACGATGTCAACGTAGCGCTCTAACCAACTGGGCTATGCCTCCGAATGCAAGGGATATATTACACTAAATTTCGGCGCGTGGCAAGTGATTTGCGGCATTTGTGCGCAATATGTTTTTTTCTGTGAGCAGGCAGGATACGAGACCGGGCGGCGGGCGGAAATCGGCGGCGCGCGATCCCTTTGGATTATTCCGCCCGGGCATTGGACATTTCCGCCTTTGTGTGAACAAAACGGCGCAATTCATACTGATTTAAGCCTTTCCGAGGAAAGTTTATTTTGTTATGAGATTGACAATGCGATCAATTAGCGATATATTAGAATTACTGTTGGAATATGTGACGGGAGTATCACACTATGGAAGAAAAAACCTATATCAATATCTGTAAGGCATTCAGCGACAACAACAGGATGAAGATCTTCGAAATGCTGCGCGAGAAGGATATGTGCGCGTACGAGATCCTTAAACACCTCAATTGCAGTCAGCCCACGCTGTCTTATCATATGAAATTGCTCACGGACAGCGGCATCGTCAATGGCGAAAAGAGAGGGCTTTGGAAGCATTACAGCATCAACTACGGCTTGCTCGACGAGTTTCAACACTATTTCGAGAACCGCTGCGAAGAGCAGAAATGACTTGTGACCGAAGCCGAAGGGCTTCGGTTTTTTTTAAGGGCGGAGGAGATATGCGGCAGCAGATCGCGGACATTGCAGTCATCGGAGGGGGCGCGTCGGCGCTCGCTTTTGCCGCAATGTGCCGCGGCAGGGACATAGTCGTTTTCGAAAGGGGAGCGCGGGTCGGCAAAAAGCTGCTTTCGACGGGCAACGGCAAGTGCAATCTCACCGGAACGGGAGTGACTGCGGAAGGCTACAATGCGCCCGATCTCGTGCGCCCCTTTCTGGAAAAATTTCCTCCGCAAAAGACGATCGAGTTTTTCGCTTCGCTGGGACTGCTCACGAGGGAGATGAACGGACGCGTTTATCCCTATTCCGAATGTGCGTCTTCCGTGCTCGACGTGCTGCTGCGGGCCCTGTCTCGGAACGGGGTGCGGGTCCGGACGCGCTGCGAAGTGCGCGCCGTAAAAAGAGAGAAGGACGGTTTTGTGCTCGATGTGGCTTTGCTCGGCGAAAAGGGCGAAGATGTGGGCTCGGAGCGTGTGTGCGCGGGAACGGTCGTGCTTGCCGCCGGTTCGTCGGCGGCGCAGGGCAGGGACAGCACCGCGCTTTTTGAGGCGTCGGGGCATACGGTGCGAGCCTTTTCTCCGTCGCTTGTTCCTCTCAAAACGGACAGGGAGAGCGTGAAAGGGCTGAACGGCGTGCGCGTCAAGTGCGCCGCGACCCTTTGCGGTGTGCGTGAAGAGGGCGAGATCCTCTTCCGCGATTACGGCATCAGCGGGATAGCTGCGATGGATCTTTCCGCATTGTACGCCCGCGGGATAGCACATGACGGCGACACCGTATCGCTGGATCTGACGCCGGACATTCCGGAAGAGGACGTGCGGCAGTTCATATTTGCGCAGACGGGCGCAGGCTCGGTCGATGCGCTCAAAGGGATGTTCCATACGCGCGTGGCGGAACGCATCGCCGAAAGAGCGGGGCAGGCTCCGTCCGATAAGGCGGACGCGGGCGCGTTGGCGCGCGTGATCAAGAACTATACCCTGACCCTTAAAGGGACTTGCGACGCGTCGCAGGCACAGGTCATGTCCGGCGGGCTGGATCTTGCCGAGTTCGACGAAGGACTATGTTCCGTGATAGTCCCGGGGGCGTATGCCGTCGGTGAGGCTCTCGATGTTGACGGGTTGTGCGGAGGATACAATCTGCAATGGGCATGGGCGAGCGCCTATGCCGCAGCGCAGGCTCTCTCGCGGGGTTGACCCCGCTTGGTGTGAATATTGTGCGCGCAAGCCGCAAACGCGGTGCGGGCACACCTTTTGAAAGCACTTTTTCTTCGGCACCCTTCGGGATTTTTCAGCGCATTAGAGTCCGACATGGCGCAATATTCGCGGCATCTCGACTTTTGTTAACAAATAGATAAAAAAGTTAACTTTTTCCGCGCATACTCTTGATAATAATTTGTTTCAATGTTATACTAATTTCATGAATGTAAAAAGTGCGGCATATTTCTTTTCGGCGTACAGGAAGCTCCTGCGCTCATACACTGATTTCCAGCTCAACGCGCTGGACGGCTATGACCTGTCTCCCAACGAGATCGTGGTGCTGAGCAGCATCGAGACCACGCCGACGGCAAGCGACATCGCCATGCAGTCCGATGTGAGCAAGGCGCTCGTTTCGCGCAGCGTCAAATTGCTCAAAGAGAAGGACTACATCACAGCCACCGTCTCCGAAGAGGACAAGCGCGAGCAGGAGCTTGCGCTCACCGCGGAGGGGAAAAAAGTGGCGGAACTCATCGACGAAGCGAACAGGAGATATTTCGCCACAGCTTTCGCAAACTTCGAGCAGAACGAAAAAGAGGTGCTCAAAGCGCTGCTCGACATGATGATGAGGAATCTCAACCTAGACTTTAAGATATGAAATCGGACGGATCAAAGTGCAATTTGTGCGGCAACAAAGAATTTATGCTCAATGAGGCGGAGTATGTCGCCGAGAATATGCAGGTGCGCACCGCAGGCAGCGTTGCCGAGGCGGACGCTGCCGAGCATTTCGCGGGACAACTGAAAAGTTTCGGCGCGGACGTCAGGACGGAGGAGTTCGACGTCGCTCCCGCGGCGGCGTTCGGATGGATAGGAGTGACGGCGGTGTGCGTGCTGCTCGCCTATGTCGCTTATTTCTTCGTGTCTCTCGTTTCCGTCGCGCTCATCGTTGTCGCACTCATCCCGATGATCGTACAAGGTGTGCTGATGTCGCGGGCTTTTGACGGCGCTTATGTCAAGCGCACTTCCCGCAATGTCACGGCAGTGCTTCCCTGCACGGGCGAAGTGAGGCACAGAGTGTTCTTCACCGCGCATCTCGATTCCGCTCACATCTTCCGTCCCGTCGGCGATCGGAGGATGAAATGGGTGCTTTCAGTGGTCGTGCTTGCGCTTGTCGGCACGGTTTATCTTTTTGCCGCAGACATCGCAAGATGGGCGTGGCTGAGCAGCATCGGCACGGGGCTCGCCGCGGATGAGTGGCTCATCGTCGGGCTTGTCGGGATCGTTTTTGCCCCGTTCTGGGCGGCGGCGCTCTTCCTGATAGACGGGAAAAAGGCTTCCGTGGGCGCGGGCGACGACCTTTCCGGATGTGTTGTTGCCGAGGCGGTCATAAAGGCGTTGGGCGAGGAGGGCATGTGCCCGGAGCATACCGAGGTCGGCGTCATTCTGACGGGATCCGAGGAGTGCGGGCTCAGAGGTTCGAAAGCGTGGTGTGACGCGCATGCCGCGGAGTATCGCGACGGCAAGACGTTCTTCGTCACCCTGGACACCCTGCGTGACGCCGCGAGATTAACGGTGCAGAGGAGAGACCTTAACGGTCTGGTGGCGCTGGACGGCGACACTGCCGCGCTCGTCGAGAAAGCTGCGGCGGAAGAGGGAGTCGCGTGCGCAAAAGCGGGCGTTTCTCTCGGCGCTACGGATGCGGCGTCATTTGCTGCGGCGGGGCTCAAAGCGGTGAGCGTCACGGCGTTCGATCCGATGGACGAGACCTATCACACCGAGAAGGATGTCGCGGACACTTTGGACGGCGACCTTTTGGAAAAGTGCGCGTGCGTTGCGGTGCGCATCGTAAAAACGCTCGACGGCGAAGGTCGTTGAAAAGGCAAACGATAATTTCAAAACGCGCGGTTTATCCGCGCGTTTTGCATTGTTAAAATTGCATTATAATGTCCTTTGGCGAATACGCGGGCATCTCATCGGCGTCACACGCGGTTTTTGGGGGTGCAGCCGCGGTCATTGCATCGCCGTCCGCGCTCTATACAAGACGGAGATCCTCCCCGCCGAAAGCGAGGGTGAGGGAACGGCGCTTGTCAAAGAGGCGGGAATAGATCCTCTCGTTGTAGGCGTGCAGTATTTTTTCCGGGGAAAGATTGGTGGTGATGACGGTGGAGAGTTTTTTCCCCGCGCGTTCTTCTAAGACGAGGAGCAGATATTCGCAGGTGACGTTGTTGTATCTGGGTTCCGTCCCGAGATCGTCTATGACGAGCAGTTCCGCGCCGAGGACGTCGGCAAGGATGCCGTCGCGCTCCGCGTACGGGGCGGTGTGGCATTTGAGCATGAGAGAGTTGAATGCCGTGGCGCTCATGATGACGGCGCTGTGTCCGCGGCGGATGAGGGTGCGCGCGAGCGCGGAGGCGAGCATGGTCTTGCCCGTGCCCGTCTTGCCCGTGCAGACTATGACGCTGCGGTTGACGTCGGGGAATTTTTCCGCATACGCGCTCATCCGCGAATACATTTTCGCAAGCTGTTCCGCCTGCGAGCCGTGCACTTTTTCAAGGTCGAAATCGGCGAGAGTGAACCCTTCCGGCGAGATGTCGCACGCGATGCCGAGCTCCTTTATGAAGGCGTCCTTCGTGCATTCGCAGATCTTGCCGTCGCAAATGCCGCTGTCGCCGCAGCGTGGACAGCGCACGCGGGGGGAGAAGTCCGACTCGGAATATCCCGCGGCGGCAAGAGCCTTTATGTATGCGGCATACAGTTCTTTGGCGCGGCGCCCCGCGTCGGCTCCGCCGTAGCGCAGGCTTTCGTGCAGCGCGTAGACATATTCGCGGTGCGCTTCCGCGACATCGGGCAGAGCTAGGGCGGCGGCTTTCCGCTCCTCGGCTTGCACCTCTTCGCGGCGCTTTGCCGCGCGCTTTTCATCGAGCACCTTTTTCAGGATCTCGCCCGTCATAGATCTTCGTCCTCCAGATCGTCTATGCTGACCATGACCGACCTTATCTCGTCGTCGGTGTAATTGCGCTCGTCAAAGTTTTTGGAAGAGGAGGGGCGCCGAGGCGCTCTGTCGGAGTGCTCCTGCGCTGCGGCGCTCTTGGCTTGGGCGAGAGTGCGCACGCCCTGCGCTTTCCACTCCGAGAGCAGGCGGTTGACGGCGGAGGCGGGGAAACTCCTGCCCGCCGAGAGCTCCGCGGCATAGAGGATGATGTCGTCCGAAAAGCTCCATGCGCCGCTCCACGTGCGGTAGTAGCTGCGGTCGGACGCGGTGACGGCGCGCTCTCTCCCTGTGGCTTCCACGATCTTTTTGATGCGTTCGTCCTGCGCGACCTGTTCGCCTATGAAACCGTTGATGGCGTCCACGGTGAGCAGACCCTGTGAATAGAACTTTTCCACCACGCCGTTCATGCCCTCGAGGGTGCGTATGCCCGAGAGGAAGCAGTAGTGCGCCACGGTGACGAGCGCGTCCTCGGAAAATCCCTTTTCAAGCCATGGGGATGTGTAGACCTCGATGACATGGTCGAGGGACTCGTAGAATACGCCGACGGTCTTGTTGATCCTGACGGCGAGCTCCTGCAGATGCTCACGTCTAAGGTTGTATTCCTTCATCTCATCCGCGGTGAAGACGCCCATGCGGTAGAATTCGTCCAGGCGTGCGTCCAGCTTGCGGAAGGTCTTGCCCGATTTGATGCTCTTTGCCGCTTCGAGGACGGCGGGGAGGGTGAAGCCCCAGCTCCTGGTCCATTTGGTGAGCATCTGTTTTTCTTCGAGCTCGGCGCCGCCCTTTCTGCCGAGGACGGAGAGTACGACGCGCATATCCTCGGTCTGCGCTTCGTATTCGTCCAGCTTGCGCTCCACGTCGGCGACGGTGCGCACTCCCTCGTTCGCCCAATTGCGCGCGACGGTGAGGATGTAGGGGTATCTCACGCTCTCGCCTTTGAGCTCGATGCAATAGCGCACGATCATCAGCATCGCGTCGCGGTCCATCTTGACGGAGTCCAGGAAAGTGTAATATTCGTTGTATTCGTTGGGGGTGAGCATGCGCTCGTGGAAGAGCTCCTGCAGCTCGCGGTTGAAGTCGTTCCACTTCTCGGACTTATACTTCTTCGGGGGCTGCATGGCGCGTTTCAGCGAACAATAGGCGACCTCAAGGGGAGACTTGGAGATGACGCGCACCAGACCGGCGTCCTCGAAATCGGTGTAGACGGAGACAAGCTCCGCCTCACTCACGTCCAGGGTGGCGCACATCTCGTCGAGAGAGTTCATCTTCTCCGGCATGGAGCACATGTACAGCCCGTAGAGATACACCTTGATCTGCTTTTCGGTGCAATGCGGAAGATGCTCGTTGATGAACAGATTGTCAACGAGCGTGAAACTCTCCATCAGGAAATCGCTTGAAAACTTTGCCAGACTCAAAATTTTTCTCCGTATGCGCATGGGTGCGCCCGCCGCAAGTGCGAACGCATATTACATTACCACACATTTCACAAAATGTGAACACCTTGGGGGAAGGAAAAAACAAAACCCCACATATAGTGTGGGGCGGAGAGCGGGTACGCCTTTATAATTTTATTATAAAGAACGGGATGGGCGGGTCCTTCTTCCAGTTGTGGAAAGTGAGGCGCAGCACCTGATATTTCGCGTCGTCGAGGGCGGAAAGGAAGGGAATGAGCGCGTCGCGCTCCTCGTAGCCGTTCGCACCGCCGCTGTACACCGTCACGCACATCAGTCCGCCGCGGCGCAGGATGCCGAGCCCCGCCTCTATCGCCTTCATCGTGCTCTCGGCGCGGGTGAAAACGGTGTGGTCGCCCGAGGGCAGCCAGCCGAGGTTGAAGAGGATGCAGTCCGCGCTCTCGGGCGCGGCGTAGTCAGCCATGTCCGCGTGCGAGGCGAGGACGACTTCCGCCGTGAGCCCCTCCTTTTCGAGCAGCGCGCGGGTGCTGTCCACGGCGGCTTGCTGGATGTCGAAGGCGAGCACCCGACCGTTTTCTCCCACCGTGCGGGCGAGAAAGACGGTGTCGTGCCCCCGTCCCGCTGTGGCGTCGATGGCGAACCCGCCCTCGGGCAGCCGTTCGCGCACGATCTTTTGAACTATATCAAGCGCGGTCATTTTCTTCTCCTTGCGGCGTGCCTTCCGACATTTGCGGGTCGAAAAGCGTTTCGTCGTCCGTCTCTCCTCGCGTGATGTCGCGGAAGTAGGCGTTCAAAATGGCGCGATTTTCGTCACGGTCTTTGCCGTCTCTCCTCGCGTGATGTCGCGGAAGTAGGCGGGCGCAGCGAGCGCTTTGCGGAAGGTGTAGAATTGTATCCCCGCCCGCGTGAGCGCCTTTCTCAATACGAGAGTCACGGGGAGACCGATGAGGCATACCACGATGACTTCGGAGGCGAGGATGAGCGCGAAGTTGAGCAGATACGCCGCGTCCGAGCCGTCCGCCACCCAGATGAGCGGGACGAGGAAGGCGTTGAGAAACAGGGGCGGCAGGATGTAGAGGAACTTCGTCCTGCGAAGGAGATAGGTCAGCACCGCCGCTGCCGCCGTCGCGATCGTCCCGAAGATGACGTCGTACATCGTGGAATAGAAAAAGTTGGAAAGGAAGCACCCCAGCGTCACGCCGATGATGGACTCGGGCATGAACACGGGCAGCAGCACCAGCGCCTCGGAGAGGCGGAACTGTACGGGTCCGAACGAGATGGGTTGGAGTGCCGTGGCAAGGGCGAAGTAGATCGCCGCCACCACCGCTGAACGCGTGATGAAGAAAACAGACCTTTTCAAAACATACCTCGGTTTTTTTTATTGATGGGTGTTGCCGTGACCATCCCGGATATGCTATCATACAATACATCCGAAAGCAACTCATTTTCGCGGCGGCGGGGCAATTCTTTGCCGTCCGCACGGAGGGAATATGAACAGGTTCGAGAATATGGATTTTATGAACAGCGCCTTCAATACCGGCGCGTTCGTGACGTCGGGCGGCAACGTCATGGTGGCGAGCTGGGGCTTCGTCGGCGTGATGTGGGGCAAAAAGGTCTTCGTCGCGCCCATCCGCGACAGCCGCTACACCAAAGAGATGCTGGACAAGACGGGTGAGTTCACCGTGAGCGTCCCCGCCGCAGGCACCATGAAGAAGGAACTCGCCTTCTGCGGCAGCAAGAGCGGGCGAGACTTCGACAAGTGGGCGGAGACCGGCATGGTGAAGAAGCCCGCAAAAGAGGTGGGCACCGTCGTCGTGGACGGCTGCGAGAGATACATCGAGTGCCGCGTGCTCGGCGTCCTTCCCATGGGCGATATGGATATATCCAAGGTGGCAAACTGGTACGCGAACGGCGACAAGCACAACTTCTATTTCGGCGAGATCGTCGCGGAGTATTGATGAAGATCTGGGCAAAGGTCATGCGCGGGGACAAGATCCTGCGCGACGTAGTCTACGAAGGGGAGCACAAGCCATCCTTCGGCGGTTTCCGCGAGGCGGTGCAGAGCGTCGCCTATCTTGCGGACGTCTCAACGCCCGTGCTCCTTCCCGCGCACTATGAGCGCTTTGAGCATTTCAACCGCGTGAAGTTCGTCCCCTCCGATTTCATCGAGGAGGTGGACTTCACCGCCTTCATCCTGGAGCGCGTCAAGGAGGATAAGCCCGAGCGCCACATCGTGGGGAAGCCGAAGCTGTTCCCCGCAAGATCGCATTGAAAGCGGTTTACGCCGCATTTTGAGAGGTTAAAGTTCCGTTTGCGGCAATATGCACGGGTCGAGGGAATGTCCCCGACCCGTATTTTTTTGACTTTTAATATGGGCTTTTGCACTTTTTTCATATGATCGTGCGATAAAACGACAGGGCGTCTTTCATATAGAAGGACAATAAAATGACGGGGCATCGGGCGCATTTCGTTTTGTGTATTTTTGCTATGCCAGACCGAAATAATACGAACCAGCCTCGGAGCAATTCTTTTCGGCGCTTTTGCACAGCCGAAACTTGCCAATATGTATACTATTGCCTGCGTTCCGCCCGTGCAACATCATCCGAAAATCTCTTGCTCTGAGGTGCGAGCAGTTCCGCG
>CASDRL010000027.1 GCA_949283145.1 uncultured Clostridia bacterium
AAAATCATAATAGACGTCAGCAGAAATTATATACATCATGTCGTTAATTGCGAACAAACATTGATAAACAGAGTATTGTGCCATCGATTGAGGGACTATGTTATATTTTATTTCTATTACTATTTTGCCGATTCGCTCAAAAAGCACAACAATTCAATCGAATCGGTAAAGGAAACAGAAAAGCAGTCCAAACAGGCTGCTCCTTTATCTGACTTTCAAAGTTCGTACAAAGGCGATAACTCGCCGCCAGCAAAATCCCACTCTCAGAGTGGGATTTTCCATAGCAGGAGCGGAGGGATTCGCAACCCGAGGCTGACGCGAGTTATTCGGCGGCAATTTTTATTCTCGCACATCATTCGTTGATCAACGGCACCGCGACAAAATTCCCGCACTACATTCGTTTCACCTCACATCCTCGCTATTCCGTCGCGCTTCGCGCTCCTTACGAATCCCTCCTCCTCCGCCATCGCAGAAAGGACGGGTAAAACCCGTCTTTTTTGCTATGGCGGAGGAGGAGAAAAGGGCGAACCCTTGCGGCATAAAGTCATTTCGGGCAAGGGCAAATCCCCGCCATATACTTGCTTACAGATGTGCGCAAACACCATGTTGCCGCAGGGTTCGGCGGGGCGTCAAGCACAAAAAAAAGGACGGGAGACCCGTCCGAAAAATGCTGCTCTTTTGTCATTGACGAAAGGCGTTCATTCGTCAAAGACTTCGATCTGCTTGATGCTGAGTTCGTTGCCGGTGAGAAGATATGTCTCGCCGCTGCCGCAATAGGGGCAGGTCTTGCCGTACTGCACGGTGGGATAGTTTTTGAGGCAGTTTTCGCAATGGGTGACGGCGGGAATGGTCTCGATGATCACTTTGGCGTCTTTGAGCACCGTCTCCTTTTTGACCGCCCAGTTCCAGCAATCCTCGAAAAGGTCCGGGAGGACGGTGGAAACCTCGCCGATCTCCACCGTCACGGAATTGACCCTTGAAACGCCGTTTTCAGCGGCTATTTTGTTGACTTCCTTTATGCAATGGAAGACTACGCCGAGCTCGTGCATCAGTCCTTGCCGTCCTTTGCGGCGTCCGTTTTCTGCTTCTCGTACGCCTCTTTGCGCGCGGCGGCGAACTCCTTGTCTTCCTTGCTCTTGCGCGAGAAGACGATCTTGGCGGCGCGCTTTGCCATATAAGGCAGGATCTTGCCGAATTTGGCTTCGGATGTCACCATCTCGCTGGCTTCCGGATGATCGCGATGCAGGGTGATAGCCTCGAACTTGCACCTCGTGGTGCACAGACCGCAGCCTATGCAACGGTGATCGTCCACGACGACGGTGCCGCAGCCGAGGCATCTTGCCGTCTCCGTCCTGACCTGCTCTTCGGTGAGAGTGCCGTGGACGTCGCGGAAGGATTTCTCGGTGCCGTCCGCCGCGATCTGGCGGGAAGAATTGTCGTAGGACTCCACCCTGATGTCCGCGGTGTCGAACTGCACGAAACGTCTCGGGTCGCGCCCTATGGTCATGTGCCCGTTCTGGACGAAACGATGCAGACTCTCTGCCGCTTCGTGTCCCTGCGCGATGGCGTCGATTGCGAACTTGGGTCCGGTGAGCACGTCGCCGCCCGTGAAGATGTCGGGCTCCGAGGTCTGATAGGTCAAGCCGTCCGCGACGGGACCGTTGCCCCGCCCGAGCTCCACCTTCACGCCCTTCAGCAGGTCTCCCCACACGATGGTCTGACCGATGGCGAAGATGACCTTGTCCGCGGGGACGGTGACGGTGTCCTTCTCGTCATAGACGGGCGCGAACCTGCCCTTTTCGTCATAGACGCGGGTGCACTTCTTGAAGATGACGCCCGCAGCCTTGCCGCCCTCGACGACGACTTCCGCAGGACCCCAACCGCACATAATCTTGACGCCGTCCTCGCGCGCCTCTTTGATCTCTTCCGCGCTTGCGGGCATGATGTCTTCCGTCTCGAGGCAGATCATGGTCACCTCATCCGCGCCGCTCCTTGCCGACACGCGCGCAGCGTCCACAGCGACGTTGCCGCCGCCCACGACCACCACTCTGCCGGAGGTCTTCACGCTGCCCGTGTTTGCGACTTTGAGATAATCGACGGCGGTGGTGACGCCTTCCGCGTCCTGTCCCGCAACACCGGGCAGTTTCCCGCCCTGGCAGCCTATCGCGATGTAGAACGCCTTGTAGCCCTGCTCGCGAAGCTCCGGAATGGTGACGTCCTTGCCCACTTCGACGCCGAGCTTTATCTCGACGCCCATCTCTTTCATGATGTCGATCTCCGCCTCGATGACGTCCTTCTCGAGTTTATACGAAGGCACGCCGTAGGTGAGCATACCGCCAGCGCGTTCATTCTTCTCGAACACGGTGGGATAGTAGCCCATCTGCGCGAGGTAGTACGCACAGGAGAGACCCGCGGGACCGCCGCCGATGACGGCGATCTTCTCCTTCCAGCGACCGCGGTTGGATGCGACGACGATGTCGGGCACGTAACGGTGCTCGGCTTTGAGGTCCTGCTCCGCAATGAACTTCTTCACCGCGTCGATGGAGACCGCGGAATCTATGGTGCCGCGGGTGCAGACGTCCTCGCAGCGGCGGTTGCATATCCTGCCGCACACGGCGGGGAAAGGATTCTCCTTCTTGATGATGGCGAGCGCCTCGCGGTATTTGCCTTGGCTCGCCTTTTTGAGATAAGCCTGCACCGCGATGTGTGCGGGACACGCCGATTTGCAGGGCGAAGTGCCGGAGTCGTAGGAGTTGATGCGGTTCTTGTCGCGGTAGTCCTCATCCCACATATGCTTGCCCCACCTGATGTTGTCGGGAAGGGGCTGTTTGGGATATTTCACCTCGGTGCCGTCCGCCTTGCACAGCTTCTGACCGAGTTTGAGCGCGCCCGCGGGGCAATACTCCACGCACGCGCCGCACGCGACGCACTTTTGCTTGTCGACGTGCGCGCGGTAAGCCGACGCGGAAAGATTGGGAGTGTTGAAGAGCTGGCTGGTGCGCAGCGCGTTGCATATCTTCACGTTGCAGTTGCAGATCGCGAAGATCTTGTTCTCGCCGTCGATGTTGGTGACCTGATGCACGAAACCGTTGTCCTCGGCGCGTTTCAGGATCTCCATCGCCTGCTCATAGGTGATGTCGTGACCTCTGCCCGTCTCCGTGCAGTAGTCCGCCATGTCGCCCACGCCGATGCACCAGTCCTCATAATCGTCCGCGCAGCCCTCGTCCAGCTTTTTGCGCCCGTAGCGGCAGGAGCAAAGGGACGCTCCGATGTGCCCCTCATAGCGTTTGAGCCAATAGGAGATGTGCTCGATGTCCATCGTGGTGTTGACGGTCTCGATCGCCTTCTCCACGGGGATGACGTGCATGCCGATGCCCGCGCCGCCCGCGGGGACCATGGGCGTGATGTGTTCGAGGGGCAGGAAGGTCATGCGCTCGAAGAACATAGCAAGCTCGGGATGCTTGTCCATGAGCTGTTTGTTCATGTTCGTATATTCCGCGGAACCGGGCACGAAGAGCGGGATCCAGTACCACCTGTCCTTGCGCTCGCGGGAGACCCCGGGGACAGGACCGTCCTTGGTGTATTTGTCACCGTAGTCGTACTCCAGCATACCGATGCGCGCGAGCTTGTCCAGGACGTCGTCGCAAGGGGGCTCGCCCTCGCCGTACATCCTCTTCATGTCGGCATAGATATACTTCTTCCTCACCTTCATCTGCAGCAGGAGGTCGAGAGACCTGTCCCGCTCCGCGGGGGTGAGCTCATCCTCGAAGATGCAGGCGAATCCCCAATATTCGGGGTCTTCCGCCGTGACGCCTTTGATCTTGGCGGGGAGCCTGTCCGTGACCCGTCTCACGAACTTGAGGAGTTTGGGGTTGGGATCCTTGTCGTGCATATGTGCGGGCACATACTTTTTGCTCATTTCGGGCATTTATTCTCCCTCCTTTTGCGTTTTAACTTGTCTTTTCAGCCATTCGGCGAATTTTTCCATGCCTTCGCCCGTCTTCGCACTGACGGGGATGACCTCCGCGTTCGGGTTGCGGCGGAGGATATATTCCTTGCACTTTTCGAGGTCGAAGTCAAAGTACGGCGCGACGTCCATCTTGTTGATGAGCACGAGGTCGCACACCGAAAACATCAAGGGATATTTGAGGGGCTTGTCGTCCCCCTCCGGGACGGAGAGGATCATGCAGTTCTTCGCCGCGCCCGTGTCGAACTCCGCGGGACAGACGAGGTTGCCTACGTTCTCTAGGATGACGAGGTCGACGCCGTCAAGGTCGAGCCCCGCGATGCCCTGCCGCGTCATGTCCGCGTCGAGGTGGCACATCCCGCCCGTATGCAGCTGCACGGACTGCACTCCCGTGGCGGCAAGGATCTTTTTCGCGTCCACGTCGGAGTCGATGTCCGCCTCCATCACGGCGATGCCGAGATCGCTTTTCAGCATATTTATCGTGCGGATGAGCGTGGTCGTCTTGCCGCTGCCCGGCGATGACATGAGATTGAGCAAAAATACGCCTTTCGCTTTGAGCTCGGCGCGCAGTAAATCGGCATCTTTGTTGTTGTCGTCGAAGATGCTCCGCTTGACTTCTATTATGCGGATGTTGTCCATAGTTCTCTCCTGTCACCATCTTATCGGACAAAAGAGGCTTTGTCAATACATATGTTAAAAATCGAAACTATTATAAGCGCACGGACGCGCGTTAACGGTTAAATACGGCGGGCGAGACCACTTCCCTGCGCTTTTCGATGTAGAGGGAGATGAGGTAGAAAGAGAGCGCAAGCAGCATTATGCACACGCATGGCGCGAGGAGATATTGATACGCTCCCGCAATGAGCGCGCCGCGGGAACGCGCAAAATCTATCATCACTCCCCATGTGGGATAATACAGGTCTCCGAAACCCAGAAAACTCATGGTGGACTCCGTCATTATGCAGGTGGTGACGCCCACTAAAAAGCGGGACAGCAGGACGTCCGAGACATTGGGCAGGATGTGCCGCACCGCCGTGTGCACTCTGCCGTAGCCGTACATTTTGCAGGTCTCGACAAAGGGAAGGGCGCGCACGTGGACTACTTTCGCGCGCACTTCGCGCGCCGTCCCCGCCCAGCCGAACACCGAGATAAGGAGTATCAGCGAAGCGGAAGAGCCCTGCAAAAACGCCGAGATAACTATGAGCATCACAAGACGCGGGAGCATCGCGAAAATGTCGGTGATGCCGCCGAAGACAACGCCCACCACGCCTTTTGCGGCGGAAAGCAACCCGACCACGGCGCCAATCAGCACAGAGAGGAACCCGGACGCCAATCCGACGAGAAGGGTGTCTCTTGCGCCGTAGACGAGCTCCGTGAAGATGTCGTAGCCCAGCGAATTGGTGCCGAGGATGTGCTCCTCGGACATGGGGAGCCACGCGCCGAAGGACTCCTTCCTGTCCATGTCCGTAAACACTCCCGGGAAGAGCGCCATAAACAGGAAGAACGCGAGCAGCGCCACGCCGATGATGAGGAACGGGAGCCTGTCCTTTCTCATACGCTCCCTCCCCTGCGCACTTTGGGGTCGACCAGTATGCACGCGATGTCCGAGAGCACGATCGAGACGATCATACCGAGCGCCGTCACAAAGAGGATGCCCTGCATGAGCGGGTAATCGAGGGTGTAGACCGCGGTGTTGAGGAGTTCCCCGACACCGCCTATCGAGAAAACGCTTTCGATGACTACGCTGCCGCCTATACACCCGCCGATGGCAGTCCCCGCCATCGCTATGACGGGAGGCGCGATATTGCCGAGCATATAGCCGTACTCCGTCTTTGCGGCGGAGAGCCCCCTCGCCGAGGCGTAGAACACGCTCTTGGAGTCGGCGTAAGCAGCCGCCGCGTTCCTCACCAGAAGATAGCGGGACGGCAGCGCCGCAAGCACGGCGACGAGGACAGGAAGAAAGAGATGGCGGAGCCTGTCCGCGAAATATTCCGCCGTCCCCGGGGTCAGACCGGGGTCGTTCAGCCCCGCGTACGGGAATGCGCCCGCCTCTATGCAAAGCAGGATGACCGCCGTGAACGCGACGGCAAACGCCGGCACGGCGTTCCATACAACGAGTGAGGATGTGGAAAGTTTGTCGAAGAGAGAGTTCTTCCTCCTCCCCGCGGAGAGCCCCCAGACGAGTCCGATGGCGACGGAGATGACCGCGGCGGGAAGCATGATCTGCAATGTGTATCCCAGCCTTTCGAGGATGAGGGGCGCGACCGCGCTCTCCTGCTTGTACGAATAGCCGAGGGTGCCGTCAAAGACGGAGCGGAGATAGTGCCCGAACTGCTCCGCGACGCCCTCGTCGAGGTGGAGCGCTTCGCGGTAGAACTCATAGGTCTCCTCCGTCATCTCCTCTTCTTCAAATCCCGTGAGATAAGCGACGGGGTCGCCGGGGAGCATCCTCGGGAGCGCAAAATTGAGCACGAGCACGAATAGGAAGCACACGACCGCGGTGAGTATATGTTTGAGATATTTGTTCACCCTTGCCTCCTTTTTTTCGTTCTCCCGCGCGTTCCGGCGCCCGTATCTCGGAACCGACGACCGCGCGTTTTGTTGCTCTCGTTTCGGATCCGATCACCCTCTCGTGCCGCTCCGATCCGCACATTATCCGACGAGTGTAACGAGCGAAAGCAAATTTCATCACGCGGAAACAGGCTTATAAACGCCTTATTCCGCGATTTTCTCACTTTATTTTCTTCATCGAAAACCAATTCGCGACATTGTTCAGCCCGAAGGTGCCGTCCACGGTCATGTCCGTGAGCGAGGACGAGTGAGCGTAGACGAGGCTGTCGCGAAGGAGCGCGATCGCGGGAGTGGTCGCGGCGTAATAGTCCTGCAATCTTCCCGCCGCTTCCTCATATCCCGCAAGCGTCTCTGCACTCTCCATATCGCTAAGTATTGTGGTGAGTTCCTCATCAAACACCTGCGCTCCGCCCTGCACGGGGTGGTTGCCGTCGATATACATCCCGCCGAGGTCGCTCATGCCGTAGGCGGTGAAGCCCATGATCGCCGCCTCCATACTCACCCTGCCGCCGCTCTCGCCCGCGTACTTATTGCTGGTCTTTGCGTTGTAAGTCGCGGCGTCCACGGTGTCGAGCGTGACTGAGATGCCGAACTTTTCAAGCTGCGTTTTGACAAACTCGGCGTAGCCCACATGCGTGGGTTTGCCCGCGTTGACGGTGAGGGTGAACGCCGCCGGCGCGCCCTCTTTCATCCACTTGCCGTCCCGCTTTTCGTAGCCCGCCGCGTGCATATGCTCCGCCGCCTTTTCAAGGTCGGTGACGAGCTTTTCGGTGGACTTATACCCCGTGCAGGCGGGGGAGGGGAAACTACGGTCGGGAGTCTCGGAATACGCGCTGCCGAAATATTCGCGGAAGGCGGAATAATCGAGCGCATAGGAGACTGCGAAACGCAGGTCTTTGTCCGCAAACAGCCCCTTCGAGTTGTTGAAGACGAGCATTGCGGGACAGTTCACGGAAGGCACGCTTTCAAGAGTCACTCCGTCCGCCTTTTCCAGCGCCGCGCGATAGGACGCGGGCACCCCCGTCGAATAGTTCCACACATAATCGAGTTCGCCGCGGATGAGAGCCGCGTACATCACTTCCTCACTGCCGAAAAGACGATAGGTCACCTTCTTGAAAGCGGGTGTCTCGAGATAATATTCATTTACGGTGAAAACGATCGCCCCCGCCGCTTTGTCGAAACTTTCAAGCTTATACGGCCCGCAGGTCACGCGTGCGTCCGCTTCCGTGATCTCGTCCGCACTCTTTCCCGCATAGATGTGCTCGGGACGGACGCGGAACCCCGCCATCTCCTCAAGAGCCTTGACGTCCGCGGAATGACGCACAAGGGTCACGCTCCTGCCGTCCTCGGAGAGGGTGTAGCTTGCATAGTCGCTCTCGGCGGGGTCGTCGCCGAAAGCCTCTCTGCCCTCCTCCGCAGCCTCATATTCCAATGAAAACACGATGTCGTGTGCGGTGACGTCTTTGCCGTCGCTCCACTTCATGCCGTCCTCGACGGTGTAGGTCCAACTCACGCCGTCCTCCGTCGAAAAGGACGCCAGGAGCGGGGAAAACTCCCCGTCCGTGCTCTTTGCGACGAGGGGCATCTCCGAGACGCCGCTTGCCAGCATGTCGAAGTTATATTCGTCCCTGACCGCGCGGGTGATCTCCGACGTGGTGCCGACAACGATCTCGTCCGCGGCGCTTCCCTCGCGGTTGCACGCGGCAAACACCGGCACCATGACGAGCGCTGTAAAAAGAACGCAGAATGCTGCGGTCAGACCTTTCAGAACTTTGTTTTTCACTTTTCCTTCCTCTCGGAGAGAGTGCCCTCTCTCATTTCGTAAACTTTGTCGCAATACAGTTCCACGAGTTCGGCATCATGACTTATCATCAGCACGGACGCGCCTTTTGCCGCCGTCTCGTGCTTTATCACGGCGAGGATGTTAGCCTGTGTTGAGACATCTAGCATGGACGTCGCCTCGTCAAGGATGAGCACACGCGGTCTCAAGAGCAGCGCTTTGCCGACGGCGATCCTCTGCGCCTCTCCGCCCGAGATCTGGTGCGGGAAGTGCCCGAGGACATCGCTTTCGAGCTCCACCGTCTCGCACATCTCCATGGCGAGCGCTGCGACTTCCTTCCCCGACGCGAGCTTGTGGAAACGGATGAGTTCCTTCACGCCGTCTCCCACTCTCAGCGCGGGGTCGAGCGCCGCGTGCGGCTGCTGAAAGACGAGCTGTACGCCGATGCCCGTCTTGCGATCGTACTTCACGCCGGGTGCAAAGAGGGTCTTTCCGTCCAGCGCCGCCTCGCCCGCTTCCGGCGTGACGAGACCTGCGATCACGCGCGCAAGCGTGGATTTCCCGCACCCGCTCGCGCCCACAAGACCGACCGTCTCTCCGTCGCCGACTGTGAGCGAAGCGCCGTCAAGCACCCGCCTGCCGCCGAATGTTTTCACGATCCCGCTCACTTCAAGCATCTCTGCACACCCTCTCCCGGACGCACCTCTCCTCCGCCTCGGGACAGCGGGAATAGAAAGGACACGCCCCGCGTTGTTCTCTCAGTTTCGGCACCTCGTGCATCCCGTTTTCGACCAGCGACCCGATGAGCGCCTTGGTGTAGGGACAGCGCGGCGAGGTGAGCACCCTTTCGGCAGTCCCTTCTTCCATCACGACGCCGCCGCACATCACGGCGACCCTGTCCGCGAGCGCGGCAACGGAGATGTCGTGCGTGATGACGAGTTTTGCGGCGGAGGGGAAGAGTTCTTCGATGAGCTCGACAAATTCCCCCTTCCTCTCGTCCTCGAGCCCGTTGGTGGGCTCGTCCGCGATGACGAACTCCGCGCGGGAACACAGCCCGATGGCGATGACTACGCGCTGCGCCATGCCCCCGGAGAGCTCGAAAGGATAGCATTCCGCCACTCTTTTCGGGTCGTCGAGCCCCGCGGCGGCGAGCTTACGCAGCATGAGGGCGCCCCTCTCCTTCCGCGGCACCTTCATTCTTTTCAGGCTGTCGAAGATGTGGTGCTTGACCTTGCGGGAGGGGTCGAGATGCTCGTGCCCGTTCTGCGGGATGTAGACGATCCTGTCCCCGAGCAGTTTGCGGATGTTCTTCTTTTCGGAAAGGTCCTCGCCCGAGAATACGAACTTCATCCCGTTCGCCGTCACATTGCGCGGGAGAAGATGCATCATGGAGCACGCCACGATGGTCTTCCCGGACCCGCTGCCGCCGATGAGCGCAAGTGTCTCACCATCAGCGACGGAGAAGGACACACCCTCCGCGAGGGTGACTTCGCCCCGCACCGTACGCGCCGTGATCTTTGAACTGAAATACTCGATGGACATACTGTGATTATGCCATTTTACGCCCCGTCGGTCAAACAAAATGCGCCGATGTGTTCGATTTGACTGGCAATTTTCGGGAATATTCGGACATGATGTTCGGTTGTGCTCTTGACAAAAGACACCGTGTATGATATGAAGAGGTTATGAACGCAAAAAGAGCGACCACCGGTCAGAAGATCTATGACGCATTCCGCCGCGTCCTCGGCGAAAAGAGCTACGCAGACATCAACGTGCAGGACATCCTGAACGCGTCCGGCATCGCGCGCAGCACCTTCTATGCGCACTATAAGACCAAGGACGACCTGCTGCATTCCATCTGCTCGGACATCTTTGAGCACGTCTTCTCGCATTCGCTGCAAGAGGAAAAGAGCCACGATTTTTCCAAGGCCTCTATCTTCGAGTATAAGCACTTCATCACCCACATCTTCTATCACCTGCACGACGAAAAGGATCTCATCGCCGCGATATTCTCATCGGAGAGCGGCAACGTCTTTGCGGAATATCTCCGCACCGCCCTGCGCCCGCTTGCAGAGATCTGCGTAAAGAGCGAGTTCGTGCCGAGGAAGAAGGTGCCGGAAGAGGTGCAGATAAGAGCGGCAGTGGAGAATTTTATCGTGGTAGTGCGCTATTGGCTGGACACCTCCTTCGCGCCGTCACCGGAGATCCTGACCGAGATCTTCATCGCGCTGAACGCTTGAAGCTCATGCGGACAAGCGAAGAAACTGCGATTGCAAGTTGAAAAGATGAAACAACCCTTAACGATCGTGACGGAATAAGCGCAATCTCCCAGAGACAAGATAAAATTCGCCGATCTTCCAAAATTCAAAAAACGCCGTTCATCGGCGTTTTTCGCATTATAAAATATGCTTTTCGTCAGAGGATGGTCTCCATCCCCGTCTTATACGGCGTGAGTCCCATCGCGAGATAGAACTTCATCGCGCCGGGGTTGCAGCTCCACACATTGAGGGTGAGGTTGTAGTAGCCTTCCTCTTTCGCCCACGCGCGCACGAATTCGTAAACAGCCCTTCCGACTCCTTTGCCGCGCGCGTTTTCGTCCACACAGATGTCGTCGATGTATGCCAGACAGGAATAATACGAACCAGCCTCGGAGCAATTCTTTTCGGCGCTTTTGCACAGCCGAAACTTGCCAATATGTATACTATTGCCTGCGTTCCGCCCGTGCAACATCATCCGAAAATCTCTTGCTCTGAGGTGCGAGCAGTTCCGCG
>CASDRL010000028.1 GCA_949283145.1 uncultured Clostridia bacterium
ACCCCCATCTTCGACATCGCGGACGATGAGATCGAGTTCGGCGTGGGCATCCACGGCGAGCCCGGCAGAAAGACGGAAAAGCTCCAAACGGCAGATGAACTTGCAAAACGCATCGTTAAAGACCTGCTTGAGGATGTCGGCGGCAAAAAGGGCGACGACATGGCGGTGCTCATCAACGGCTTCGGCGCCACCCCGCTCATGGAGCTTTATGTCCTCAACAACTCCGTCTCCAACGAGCTCGAAAAGGCGGGCATCTCCATCTACAAGACGCTTGTCGGCAACTTAATGACCTCCATCGACATGGCAGGCGCGTCCGTCACCGTGCTCAAACTCGACGACGAACTCAAAGCCCTCCTCGACTACCCCGTCTCCGCTCCCGCTCTCACCTGGGGCGGCGCTATGGACGCTCAGGCGGAGGCTGCGGTGGAAGCAATGCACGCCATCGCAAAAGCTCTCGGCTACGCTCCTGCGGAACATGCTGCCGCGTCCTCCGCAAAAGCAGCGAAAAAGGAAGCCAAAGCCGCAAAAAAAGCCGCGGTCTATGAGGTGAAAGGCAAGCCCGTCGTGGACGAGACCATCAACACCGCCGCTTTCGTCAAGATCGTGGACAAGATGGCGGACGTCATCATCGAAAACGAAGTCCCCTTCTGCGACGCGGACAAGATGGGCGACGGCGACTTCGGCATGAGCATCGCAAAGGGTTTCCGTCAGCTCAAGAAGGAATGGGCGACCAGGGATAAATCCGACATCGGCGCCTTCCTCCGCAGCTGCAGCGAGATCATCATGGAATACTGCGGCGGCGCGAGCGGTCCCATCTGGGGCAGCGCGTTCCGTTATGCGGGCAAGATGGCGGACGGCAAGGATGAGATCTCCCTTGCAGACCTCGCGGACATCTTCCAGGCTGCCAACAAGGGCGTGTACGAGACGGGCAAAAAGTCCTTCGGCAAGGGCGCGGTCGTCGGCGACAAGACTCTCGTCGATGCGCTGAAACCCTGCGCCGACGCGCTGGAAAAGGCGGCAAAGGACGGCAAGTCCCTCCTCGAAGGCATCAAACTCGGCGCGGAAGCTGCTGTCGCGGGTGCGGAAAGCACCAAGACCGTCGTTGCAAAACTCGGCAGAGCGGGCACCGTGGGCGAGAAGTCCATCGGCTACCCCGACGCGGGCGCGTACGGGCTGGGCGTCATCTTCACCGAACTCGCTAAATACATCGCCAAGATGTAAGCAAACCTACCGCAAATGAAAAGCGAGGCACACCGCCTCGCTTTTTCATTTGCCTCTGCTCTGCTCCGCGCCGAAACATGCCAGCTGTTCCGTGCGATGCCGGATCGGAATAATACAAACCGAGTTCATCGTACCGTCATACGCTTGTATATCACCTTACCGCAAAACACAGAAAGAAAACACCCGATCCGTTCGGGCGGCGCGAGCCGCCATACCGCAAGAAACAGAAAGAAAACACCCGATCCGTTCGGGCGGCGTGAGCCGACTTGCAGTAAGTACAGAAAGAAAACACCCGAATCACTTCGGGTGTTTTCTTTCTGGTGCGGCCACCGAGACTTGAACTCGGACGGGGTTAACCATACGCCCCTCAAACGTACGCGTCTGCCAGTTCCGCCATGGCCGCACAGTGAAAATAGTATATTGCTTTCGGGCACTTTTGTCAACGGTTTTGAGCGCGTTTTGTCAAGAAAATCTCACGCGGAATATTATGTCCGTATGTGTGAACGCCCCGCCGAGTTCAATGCCCTCGCCGCCATCCTTGCCGAAGCTATCTGCCGCGGCAGATCCCCCGCCGAAAATGCGGATTTGCTGCGCTTTCTCACCCTGCTCTGCTCACTTGTGAGGTCGTATTTGTAATTGAACGACATTAATACGACCCCAATATTACGGTAAAAATCCACATAAAGCTTCCGAACAAGAGGATTATAGAAAACACCATTAAAACTTGCAAAGTTCCCCTTAGAGATTGATACTTCGTCTTACCTATACCAAACAAAAGCGCAGATGCAAAAGATCCGATAGACCAGCCGATCATATACATTTCAATTTCGGTTATGCATATCTCGACAAAGCACCATATCGCAATTATTCCAAGTGCAAGCGGAAGGAGCAGCCACAGCAATATGCGTCCGAAATTGTTTACGCCTCCGTTATCATGTTCTTGATCGGAAACCTGAGGTTCGTTGACGGATGACTGATCGACGACATTGTCCGGCTGCGGCGTCGGAGGAGGATCGGCGGCGAGTTTTGTTGGCTGCGCCGACGCGGCGGGGCCAGAGGTCTTTTTCTCGGAGTTTGCCCGGGCGTTGTCGTCCGCGATCCAGCTCTTTTTGATGATGAGCGGCGAATCTCCCGTCCTTATGACGTATGCCTCCTCTCCCCGATACGTTACCGCGCGCCACACGCGCTTCCCGTCATATTGTTTGAAGACCGACTCGGCATTGCCGATGAAGCCGTGATATCTTTCCGCATAGGCTTTGAGCTTTTCGAAGGAAAAGTGCTTGTGCGGCATTGCGATGAAATTGCAAGTGTATTTAAAATATTCCACGCCTACATACCCCGGCGGTGTGTCAGTCTCCACCTGCCGCCTGGGCTTCGCGTTTGTCTGTTTGGAGGAAGATGCCCGCGTTTTGGACGAGGGCGTCTGCGTTGCCGAAAGCCCGGAAGAACCTGTCCCGGATGACGACAAGATCTTGGAATATATCGACATTCCGCCGCTGTACGACGAGCCGCCGTATGAAGAACCGCCGTAACCGCCATCGCTTTCTCCGTTCTTTTGATTGATCTTGAGCAACGTGGCGATGATGTGTTTGCAGGGACCGCTGTAAGTGCTGTGTGCGGGGCAATCACAATGATCATAGTAGACCTCACCGTGTTCGTCCACCAGGATCTCACAGGAATAGAGGCGAGTCCCCTGCACATATGAGCTGACGGAAAAGCCGGCGCTTCCCCGGTTTATGGAAATCATCCTCACTCTGCCCTGCCGGCAATAGCTCTGCCCTTTCCCGTAAGTGACGGACGGCACAAGGCTGCGCAGACCCGTTATGCGCGGGAAATCATAGGGGATGTAAAAATAAGGATCATCATCCCCGTCGTAATAGGGATCATCATCCCCGTCATCCCCGTCATCCCCGTCGTCATATGGTCCGAAATCTTCGTAATCGTCCCACTCATCCCATGACATTGTTCGTCTCTCCTTTCAAAACGATCTTATCGACACCCCGTGCCGCCGCTGTATGAATAATCGCCGTGATCGTCTCAGGACGGATCGCTTCTGTGCCTGAGCTCCATCAATGTGGCGATGATATGCTTGCAAGGTCCCGAATATTTGAAATGCGCGGGACAGTCGCAATCGTGATCGCGGATGGATCCGCTGTCGTCCAGCCAGATCGTACAGGAATAAAGGCGTGTGCCCTGCACCTCGGAATCGATCTTGAAATAGCTGCCTCTCGAGACGGAAAGGCTGCGCACCCTGCCCATCCTGTAATAATTGAGACCCTTCTCGTAAGTGACTGACGGCACAAGGTCGCGCAGACCGGCCACTCTCGGGATGTCATACGGAATGTATGTGGCGTCTTCATCGTCGCACTCGTCGTCGTCATCGTACTCATCGTCGTCATCGTACTCGTCGTCGCACTCATCGTCGCCGTCGTACTCATCGCCATCATACGCATCACTGTCGCGATCGCTTTCCGACTCGTGATAGTCGTCGTCATCATCGTCATAATAGAGTTCCGGATCTTCGTAATCGTCAAGATCGTCCCACTCATCCCATGACATTGTTCGTCTCTCCTTTCAAAACGATCTTATCGACACTCCGTGCCGTCGCTGCGGTCAATAATCGTCGTCGCCGTAGAACCAGCCGTCCGAAGACGACCTATCCATATCGTCCATATACTCCGCGCGGTCGGCGTAATACATGGCGAGTTCGTCGTCGAGAAGCTCGTCCTCGGCGGAATAATAGTCATCGTCGCCCGGGTCCACATCGCTCCTGTCGATGTAACTGTGCGTGAGCGGGTCGTACACCTTGCCCTCGGCGTATCTTTCCGCATCGGCGTTCAGCATCATCTCTTTGTAATAATCGGCGCAGGTAGGATCGTTTTCGGGTTCGTCCTCATCGACGAGCTCGTCCTCGACATACTCCTCATCGTATTCTTCGTCGTGATCCTCGTCTTCGGGGCCCGCGTACAGCCCGCCCCAATAATCGTCGCGTGACATTTCACACCTCCTTTGCCTGCCGCCGATCAGAACAACCCGAGATCTCTCAGCCCTTCATACAAAGAGCCGTCCCGGCAGTCCACGCCGTAGTCCTCTGCCATATCGCTCAAATAGTCGTCGTATATATGGTAATTAGGCTTGTCGTCGTCATCGTATTCGGGTTCGTAATAAGGCAACGGTTCGTTATATTCGGGCTCTTCGTAATAGGGCTCGTAATCGCGCTCGTAATCGTACGGATCAGACCTGCGATCATCTTCATCATCGCGATCCTCTAAACTGCAACCGCGAACACAATCATAATCATCATAGGAACTCAGGGCATCGTAATAGGCGTCCAAATCGGTGTACATAAAAACCCCTCCTCGCTTCAGGAACATATATAGTTGTTCGAAAGCATAAGAAGTATATAATGCGCATGTATCAAAATTTGAAACCCGCGGAATTTTTTTTGAAATTTTCTAATATTAAATTTGCCGAAAGCGCGACGGAACGAATCAAACATCCCCTTTTTCCGTGCGCAAAGTCTGTTCAAAGTGCGCGGCGGCAATAATTTTTCACGAAAATACACCCTAAAACCTCGGGCGCATCATGCCGGATGGAAAGAGTCTTTTAGGGTGCGTTCAACATTCACGCCCGCGCAGGCGGCGCGTGGCGGCGAGAAAGGGTGAAAGTGCGGCTGTCATTGCGGTCGCCCTTATCGGTGTATTCAGGAGCGGCGCATGCCGCCGAAAGACGGTAAAAATGCGCCCGTGGGCGCGTGATTTTTGAATGATTTTGTGCGAAGGCGTTGCAGGCAATAGTATACATATTGGCAAGACGCATTCGCGCAAAAGCAACAAAAAGAGCCGCCCACGGACGCATTCGAGCCGCCTTTCGGCGGCATGATCAAGTCTCGATCAGCTTGCGCTTGCGGTCGGCGATGGTGGAGAGACCTTCTTTCATGGTCTTTTCCGCATTGTCGAGGATGTTGAAGGCGAGCGCGCGGGCTTGATACTCCGTCTTGCGGTAGTTCTCCTCCGCTTCGGCGCGCATGGCATCCGCCTCTTCGGTCGCTTTTTTGAGCACTTCGGTGTCGGACATCATGGCGCGCGCCTGTTCCTCTGCGGCGTCCATGGTCTTGTTGGCATACGCTTCCGCCTTGGAGAGGATGTCATCGCGCTCTTTTTTGATCTGTTCCGCCTCTTTGAGCACGATGGGATAGCTTGCGCGCAGCCTCGTCACGAGGTCAAGCATGACCTGACGGTTGATGACGATGTCCGTAGAGCTGAATGTGGCGCGTTTCGCCTTCAAGATCTCGCTTTCGATCTCACCGATGAGCATATCGATCGTTTCCATAATCAGTCGCGCCTCTGCGCTCCCCCTTTTCTTTTGATGATCTCTTCCGCTACTATGATAGCACGATCGGGCAGCAAACGGAAGTCCCCTTTTTTGATGAGTTCTCTTGCGGCGGTGGACGAGACATCCTTGTAGCCGTCAAGCTCTATCATGACGGTGTCGAAACCGTGCTCGCGGTTGAATTCCGCCATGGCGTTCTCGTAGTCCAGGTCCGCGTCTCCGCGCACGCCGCGCACCAATTTATCCGCCCCGACCTCGCGGGCGACCTCTACGGCGTATTTCTCCGAATAAAGGGTTTTGACGCCGTTTTTGTCACTTAAAGCCGCGTTTATGATGTCAAGCCTCTCCTCGGGCGTGAACATACACTCCTTTTCCGGGTTGACCAGCACCGCCACCACCACCTCGTCAAAGAGGCGGAGAGCTTCGTCCACCACGGCTTCGTGCCCCTTGGTGAAAGGGTCGAATGTGCCGGTGACGAGACCTACGGTCTTTTTGCGGATGAACTCCACCGTGACGCTGCCCATCACCTTGGTGCGGACTTTGATGTCCTCGCGCTTACCCTCATAAGGGAGCTCCGTGGAGTGCTCGTAGACGACCACTCCGCCCTCCGCGAGCCTGCCGTTGTCGAACACCGCGTTCACGGCGAGCTCGCCCAGTCCGCTCTTGTAGGGCGGGTCTATGAAGACGATGTCGAACTTGCTCTCCCCCGAGCGCAGCACTCCTGCAAAATCGGCTGTAACGACGCGGAAATCACCTTGTATGCCTTTGAGGTTTTCCTTGACGAGCGCGGTGGACGAGGAGCTCTTGTCCACAAAGACGACCTCTTCCGCACCGCGGGAAAGGCACTCTATGCCGAGCGCGCCGCTGCCCGCGAAAAGGTCGAGCACCCTCGCGCCCTCCACCTCCCATTGCAGGATGTTGAAGATGGTCTCCTTGATCCTGTCCGTGGTGGGGCGCACGCTGTCGTCCGCGGGGGACAGGAGTTTTTTGCCTCTGTATCTGCCTGCGACGACTCTCACTCTTCACCTCCGAACTCGTTTGACACCGCGACGTCCTGTGCGGTGAATATCGCTTTCTCCGTGATGAGAAAATCGAGGGGGATGTCATGCTCTTCGACATCGAAACCGCGCACTTCCCGAGAGGAAAACGCGACGCCCACCTTGACACAGTCCGGGAAGCGGGAAAGGAATTTGTCGTAATAACCTCCGCCGTGCCCCACCCGTTTCAGCCCGTCAAAGGCGACAACGGGAACGACGGCGAGGTCGCATTCGTCTGCCGCTCTGCCCTTAAATGGCTCGAGGATGCCCCAGCGATTGCGCTTGAAATCGGTGTACGGGGTGATGCGGACGGCTTCCATCTCTGCGCCGCGCACACGCGGGACGGAGACTTCACGCTCCATGGCGAGCAAAAGTCCTATGATCTGCTCCGTGTCGGGCTCGCCGTCCACGGACATGAAGACAAAAGGTTTGCGGCACTTTTTGAAGACGTCAAGGGAGATGAGCGCGTCCGTGATCGCTCCCGACGCCCACTCCTTCTCCGCGTCGCTCATCCTTGCCGCCGCGGCATTCGCTCTCCTGCGTGCTTCCTGCTTGGTCAATGTAAAACCTCTCCGTTCTGCCATGCCACGATGTCATGACTTCGTAGTCCGTTGTGCCGCGCGCCGCGGCGACCCTCTCCGCCGTGAGTTCATCGCCTAACAAAACGACGGGATCGCCAACGCGCACGGGGATGTCCCCGACGTCGACCGCGAACATGTCCATACACACGCTGCCGAGGACGGGACAGAGCCTTCCGTTCACGAGCACCGGGGAAGGGAGCTCTTTGTACACACCGTCGAAATAGCCGCCGAAGACGACCGCGACGGTGCAGTCGCGCGTAGCCTCGGTGCACCCGTAGCCCACACACTCCCCAGCTCTCACCTTCCTCACCGCGATGACTCGGCTCTCCACCCGCATGGCGCCGCGGTAAGCCGCGTGACCTATGCGCACCATGTCGTGAAGAGAGCTCCTCATCCCGAGAGAAGAGCTGGACGCCATATGCGCCGTAACGGAGGGGAATTCCGCCTTGAAGATCTTTGCGACGGCGAGGAATTTTTCCGCCTGCGCCTCATCGGGCGCACGGAAGTGGGAGTAGACCCCGTCCGGTGTCAAGCCCCTAATAGAGAGAAAGCGGCACACCTCGCCCGCGTCCTCTGCGGGGAAACCGAGACGGTGCATCCCGGTGTCGAATTTGATGTGGAACGCGGGTCTCGACGAGGGCGGCATATCCGCGAGCGCGCGGAGCGTCTCTCCGTCCGCAACGGCTGCGGTGAGCCCGTTCTCCGCCGCGGTGCGCAGCCCGTCCGCGGGGCATACCGCGACCAAAACAGGGGTTTTAATGGAGCATTTACGCAACTCAACCCCTTCTTCGAGCGTTGCGACACCGAAGAAGTCCGCCTTGTCCCTAAGAGCGCGCGCGACCTCCGTCATGCCGTGCCCGTAGGCGTCGGCTTTGACCATGACCAGCACCCGCACCCCGGTGAGGGCGCGGACTGCCGCGACGTTGCGGCGTATCACGCCGAGATCCACATATTGTCCGAGACGCACTTTCCCTCCGTTCGGACATCATATGCCGCGAGGGAGAGAAAGATGTCTCACGGGCGGGACGGCGCCCCGCCCGGATCGGGTTCATTTGAGCAGCGCTTCCGCCCTCTCCGCGTCATCCGTCTTGAAGAGGATGAGCGCCTTGCCGCCGCTGCGGGAATAGGAGTAGACATACTCCAGGTTGACCCCTTCCTCGCTGAGTTTGCCGAGGGTGGCGGTGAGGGAACCGGGCTTGTCCGGCACCTCGATGCCGACGAGGTCTCCGCGCGCGGTGGTGAACCCCGCCGCCGTGAGCGCCGCCTGCGCCTTGTCGTTGTCGTCGGTGACGAGCCTCACGATGCCGAAATCTCTGGTGTCGGCAATGTTGAGGCTCTCAACGTTGACGTTCGCCTCGGAAAGCGCGCCGAGAAGAGCGTGCAGTCTGCCCTTTCTGTTCTCCAAAAATACTGCGATCTGGTTTACGCGCATGGTCTCCTCCTTATCTTATATCTTGCGTTTGTCGATGATGCGGACGGTCTTGCCCTCGGAAAGGGGCAGGCTGTCCGGCGAGACGAGGGTGATCTTCGCGCCCACGCCGAGGTTGCCCATCATGTCGTGCTCTATCCTCTTGCGGATGGCTTCCACGTCCTTGACCTCATCGGAGAATGCGTGGGGAGCGAGCTCCACCTGGATCTCCATCGTGTCGAGGTTGCCGACGCGGTCGACGATGATCTGATAGTGCGAGCCGACGATCTCGTTGATGTTCATGAGCACGGACTCGATCTGCGAGGGGAAGACGTTGACGCCGCGGATGATGAGCATATCGTCCGTTCTGCCGCTGACGCGCTTCATCCTGACAAGCGTTCTGCCGCACTCGCACTTGTCGTGCCAGAGCGCGCTGATGTCGCGGGTGCGGTAACGGATGAGGGGCATACCCTGCTTGTTGAGGGTGGTGAAGACCAGCTCGCCCGTGACGCCGTCCGGGACGGGCTGCAGGGTGACGGGGTCGACGATCTCGGGATAGAAGAAGTCCTCCATCACGTGCAGACCGCACTGATAGGGGCAGCTCATGGACACGCCGGGCCCGCTGATCTCGCTGAGTCCGTAGATGTCGTAAGCGGTGATGTTGAGCTTGCGCTCTATCTCCTTCTTCATGTTCTCCGACCACGGCTCCGCGCCGAAGATGCCGACGCGCAGCTTGAAGTCCTTGATGTCATAGCCCGCCTTCTCGATGCCCTCGCCGATGACCATAGCATAGGACGGGGTGCATGCGAGCGCGGTGGCGCCGAAGTCCTTGATGAGGGTGATCTGTCTCATCGTGTTGCCCGCGGACGCGGGGACGGTGACGGAGCCCAGCTTCTCGGAGCCGTAGTGCAGCCCGAGACCGCCCGTAAACAGCCCGTAGCCGTAGGAGACGTGCACGATGTCTTCCTTGCCGCATCCCGCCATGACGAGGGCGCGGGCGGCGCACTCCGCCCAGTCGTCTATGTCACGGTTGGTGAGACCGACGACAGTGAGTTTGCCGGTGGTGCCGCTGGACGCGTGCACACGCGCGATCTCGCTGATGGGCAGCGCGAAGCACCCGAAAGGATAGTTCGCTCTGAGGTCCGCCTTTGTGGTGAAAGGCAGCTTGGCGATGTCCTCGATGCCCTTGATGTCCTCGGGCTTCAAGCCGATGGCATCCATCTTGGCGCGGAAATAGGGCGCGCCTTCGTAAGTCCTCCTGACGACGTCGACGAGACGCGCGGATTGCAGCGCGGTCATCTCGTCGCGGGACATTGTCTCGATCTTTTCGTTGTAGTATTTCATCATTCCTCCCTCTGACCGTATCCGCGCTCCAGCGCACGACGGTTTATCTCATAAAGTTTGGGTTTGACGGCGGCTTTGAGCGCCGCGTCCATGCTCTTGAAGGGCACGCCGAGATGCGCCGCAAGAGCGCCAAGCATTACGACGTTGACGGAACGCAGTTCGCCGAGCTCCTCCGCAACGGCGAGCGCGTCCACCGCGACGACCTTGCCCGCGCGGGCGTTGAGCTCGTCGAGGATGTCCTCGGGATATTTCCTCGCGCCCGTGATGACGGGCATGGGCAGGATGCGCTGGGTGTTGACCACCACTGTGCCGCTCTTTTTGAGATAGTTGATGTAGCGGAGAGCCTCCAGCTCCTCAAAGGCGAGGATGACATCCGCGTCGCCCACGCCAACGATGGGGCTCATAACTTGAGGCGCGATCTTGACGTGCGTGACCACGCTGCCGCCCCTCTGCGACATGCCGTGCACCTCGGAGAGCTTGCAGTCGCTGCCATCTATCTCGGCAAGCGCGCCGAGCACTCTGGACGCGAGCAGAGTCCCCTGCCCGCCTACGCCGACGATGAGAATGTTCGCTTTCATTTCCTGCCCTCCTTTATCGCTCCGAAGCGGCACACCTTGGCGCAGAGACCGCACCCCACGCAGAGGGAAGCGTTGATCTTCGCCGAGCCGTCCGCTTGTTTCTCGATGGCGGGGCATCCGAGACGGAAGCACATCCCGCACTTTCTGCAGTCCTCCACCGTGCAGGCGGGGGGATAATGCCTGTCGAGCAGCGCGCAGGGACGCTTGGCGACGATGACGGACACGCCGTCGCGCTCCACTTCCTCTTTGACCGCCTTCTCGACTTCCGCAAGGTCATAGCTGTCCACCACTCTCACGCTGTCGCAGCCCACCGTCTTGCAGAGAGCCACGATGTCGAGGATCTTGGCGGGCTCCTGTTTCAGAGTGAGACCGGTCGCGGGGTGCTGCTGATGCCCCGTCATGCCCGTGGTGGAATTGTCAAGGATGATGAGGGTGATGTTGCTCTTGTTGTAAACGGCGTTGATGACGCCCGTGATGCCGCTGTGGATGAAGGTGCTGTCCCCGATGACCGCGACGGTCTTTTTGGACTGCTCTCTCCCCCTCGCCTTCTCGAAGCCGTGCGCCATGCCCACACTCGCGCCCATGCAGAGCACGGTGTCCACCGCGGCGAGAGGCGGCTGCGCGCCGAGGGTGTAACACCCGATGTCGGCGTTGACGGTGAGTTTGAGTTTGCTCAGGATGTAGAACACTCCGCGATGGGGGCATCCCGCACACATGACGGGGGGACGGATGGGAAGGTCGAGCTTTTCGACTTCCGTCTTCACGCCCGTGAGTTTCTCGCGGATGATCGCAACGGAGAGCTCGCCCTGTTTGGAGAACAGGCTCTTGCCCTCACAAGGCACGCCGTGCGCTTTGAGCTGATTTTCAATGAAGGGCTCCAGCTCCTCGACGACGACGAGGCGCTTCACCTTCTTCGCGAACTCGCGCACCTTCTCTATCGCGAGAGGATAGACGATGCCGAGCTTGAGGACGGACGCCTCCGGCACAGCCTCGCGGACATACTGATAAACGACGCCGCTGCACACGATGCCGAGATCGGTGCCGCGCATCTCCTCGCGGTTGACGTCAAAACCGTTGACGTCCGCGGCAAGTCTGTCCTCGCGCGCTTCGACGGCGACATGCCTGCCGATGGCGGAAGAGGGCATCATCGTATATTTGCTCACGTCCTTGACATAGGGACGGAGGGGGACTTCCGTCCTCTCCTCTTCCTCCACGAAACTCTGGGAATGCGCGAGCCTCGTCGTGGTGCGCACGAACACGGGAGTGTCATACTCCTCCGAAAGAGCGAACGCGCGCTTGGTGAACTCCTTCGCCTCCGCGCTGTCCGCGGGCTCGAACATGGGGATGTGCGCGCTGCGCGCATAGAACCTCGTGTCCTGCTCGTTCTGGGAGCTGTGCATCCCGGGATCGTCCGCGGCGAGGATGACCAAACCGCCGTTGACGCCCGTGTATGCCGCGGTGAACATGGGATCCGCCGCGACGTTGACGCCGACGTGCTTCATGCACACCATACTGCGCGCGCCCGCATAGGAAGCGCCCGCCGCCACCTCGAAGGCGACCTTTTCGTTGGGTGCCCACTCGGCGTAGACTTCGTCGTACTTCGCGATGCACTCGCTCACTTCCGTGGAGGGGGTGCCGGGATAGGCAGAGACCACCCTCACTCCCGCCTCGTAAGCTCCGCGCGCGATCGCTTCGTTGCCAAGCATCAGTTTTTTCATATTTCCGTCCTTAATGTTTATTTGCTCTTATATCGCACAAAACGAGGTTCATGTACCGTTTTGCGCCGTTCAACCTTCGTTCAGTGCGTGACCTGCACCTCGACAAGGCTCTCCTCGCCGCAATATTTTTCTCTCAGCTTCGGCTTCTCGATCTTGCCGGTGGGGTTGCGCGGCACCTTGTCAAAGATGATCCTGCGCGGACGCTTGTATCTGGGCAGCGCGGCACAGAATGCGTTGATGTCCTCCTCCGTCCAGCTCGCGTACTCGGGCTTGAGCTCCACGATGGCGGCAGCGATCTCACCGAGTCTCGCGTCCGGAAGACCGATGACCGCGACATCGCGCACCGCTTCGCAGGAGCGGATGAAATCCTCGATCTGCACGGGATAAAGGTTCTCGCCGCCCATGATGATGACGTCCTTCTTCCTGTCTACGAGATAGATGAAACCTTCCTCGTCCTCGCGCGCCATGTCCCCCGTGAAGAGCCAACCGTCCGAGAGCACCGCAGCGGTCGCCTTTTCGTCGTGATAATAGCACACCATCACGCCGTCGCCCTTGACCGCGAGCTCGCCCACTTCGCCGGGAGCGACATCCTCGTGTGCGTCGTTGACGATGCGGGTCTGCCAACCATAGCCCGCCTTGCCGATGGCGCCAACCTTGCGGATGTTCTCCACGCCGAGGTGCACGCAGCCGGGACCTATGCTCTCGCTCAGCCCGTAGTTGGTGTCGTATTCGTGCGCGGGGAAGACCTTCTTCCACCTCTGTATGAGGGAGGGAGGCACGGGCTGCGCCCCGATGTGCATCAGTCTCCAATGCGAGAGATCGTAGTCTTCGAGGCGGATGTCGCCGTTGTCGATGGCGTCCAGGATGTCCTGCGCCCACGGGACGAGCAGCCATACGATGGACACGTTCTCCTCCGAGACGGTCTGCATGATCCACTTAGGACTGACGCCTTTCAGAAGCACGGCACGGCTGCCCGAGACGAGGGAGCCGAACCAGTGCATCTTCGCGCCCGTGTGATAGAGGGGCGGCATGCAGAGGAAGACGTCGTCATGTGTCTGCGAGTGGTGCTTCTGCTCCGTGAGTGCTGCGCGCATGAGCGCCTTGTGACGGTGCAGGATGGCTTTGGGGAAGCCCGTCGTGCCGCTGGAGAAATATATCGCGGCATAGTCCTCGTCCGTGATCTCGACATCGGGGCGCCCTGCGGGAGCGGCGGCGATGAGCTCGTCATAGCTCTCCGCAAAGGTGGGGCAATCCTCGCCCACAAAGAGCATGCCTTCGATCTTGTTCAGCTCTCCGAAGACGGACTCCACTCTCCCGATGAACTCCTTGCCGAACACAAGCACGCTGACGTCCGCAAGGTCGAGGCAGTATTTGATCTCGTCTGCGGTATATCTGTAATTGAGGGGGACGGCGAGACCGCCCGCTTTCAGGATGCCGAAATAGATGGGCAGCCATTCCAGACAGTTCATGAGCAGCACGCCCACCTTCTCTCCCCTTCTGAGCCCGTGGGCGAGGAGAAGATTGGCGAATTTGTCCGCAAGAGTGTCGAACTCCTTCCACGTCATCTCTCTGCGGTGCTCCTCGTGCGGGGTGACCTCGACGAGGGCGTAGTCCTTCCACGTGAGCTTATGTTTCTCTTTGAGCTCGGGGTTGATCTCGACAAGACAGGTCTCGTCGCCGTAGAGCTCCGCATTCCTTTCCAAAAACCGTGTGATCGGCATATCTTTTCAGTCCTTCTCCACCGCCGCGGCGCCGCGCCGCGATGCGGTCATTTTCTGTCGAATTTGTAGTAGTTGATGAGGCACCCGTCCAGCACGATGCGCTTTTCGGTGTCCGTAAGCGCGTCCATATAAAGGGTGATGTCGCGCGCCTCACCGCCCCTCACGAGCTTTGCCGCGAACTCCTTCGCGCCGCTCTCCACCGCCGTTCTCACGCCCGGGATGACGACGATGTCGCCGAGCTCGAACTCGGTGTCACGGCTGATGAGGGGGAGCATGCCCCAATTGATGAGGTTGGAGCGGTAGCGCTTGGTGGCGTACTCGCGGGCGATGTTCGCGCTGCCGCCGAGGAAACGCTGGCAGCTTGCCGCCTGTTCGCGCGCGCTGCCGTCGCCGGGCTTCACCGCAAAGACCGCGCTGCCCACCGTCAGCTCGCCCTTGACGCCGCATAGTTCCGCCGCCGCTTTCACATCCGCGTTGCCGCCGTCGCGCACCTCTTTGGAACGCCCGACATAGCCAGGATCTTTTCTGCTCAGCGCGAACTCCGCAAGACGGAGCGGATTGCTGCGGTAAGAGGAGGTCTCGCCCGAGGGGATGAGCTCATCTGTCGTGGTGACGGGGTCATTGATGACGCTGCAAAGTTTGACGGCGAGGTTGTCCTTCAAAGGCTCGCTCGCGGGGATATCCGTGATGTTGGGTCCGTAGACGAGTTCCACGGAAGAGTCCGCCTTGCCGAAGCCGTTGTAGACGCGGGAGGCGTAGACCGCGGAGTCATACTCGAAGGGCGCGATGTTCTCCTCGAAATCGAGACCGAGGGCGGAAGTCAGCACGCCGCCGTTCGCCGCCGTCGCCGCGATGGATCTCGCGTCCATGAGCGCGACGGACGCCACCTGCCCTTCTGCTGGCTTGGAGCCCTCTCTGCGCTCGAAGTTGCGGGTGGTGTGACGGATGGAGAATCCGTTGTTGCAGGGCACGTCGCCCGCCCCGAAGCAGGGGCCGCAGAAGCAGGGTTTGAGCACAGCGCCGCTCTCGATCAGGGAGGCGATGTACCCATTCCTGACCAACGCGAGGTTGGTGGGCTGGCTGCCGGGATAAACGGTGAGGTTGAACGCTCCCGTGCCGACCGCCTTGCCTTTCAGGATATTTGCGGCGACGGCGAGGTTGTCGTAGGTGCCGCCCGCGCATCCCGCGATGACACCCTGTGACACGACGATCTTCCCGTCCACGATCTTATCCGTGAGCCTGAAAGCACCCGGCTTCAGTCCGAGCAGCTTGCAGCCGTTCTCTTCCGTCTCCTCGAGGATCTCGCGTGGGTGCGCGATGAGCTCCGCGAGCGGGACCACGTTGGAGGGATGGAAGGGGAGCGCGATCATGGGCTCGACCTTGTCCAGCTCGATGACCACGGCGCCGTCGTAGAGCGCGCCCTCGCCCGGGGCAATGCGCCTGAACTCCTCTCCCCTGCCGTAGGCGGAGAGATAGTCCCGCACTTTGTCGTCCGTCATCCAGACGGAACTCAGGCACGTGCTCTCCGTCGTCATGACGTCGATGCCGTTGCGGTACTCGACGGGGAGCGCGGCTATTCCCTCGCCCACGAATTCCAGCACTGCGTTCTTGACAAAACCGCTCTTGAAGGTCGCTCCGATGAGCGCGAGCGCGACATCCTGCGGGCCCACGCCCTTTCTGACTTTGCCTTTGAGCTCCACCGCGATGACGCGGGGATAAGCGATGTCGTATGTACGTCCGAGCAGCTGCTTGACAAGCTCCGGACCGCCCTCGCCTACCGCCATGGTGCCGAGCGCGCCGTAGCGGGTGTGGCTGTCGCTGCCCAGGATCATCTTCCCCGGCGCCGCGAACATCTCGCGCATATAGCTGTGGATGACGGCTTGGTTGGCGGGCACATAAATGCCGCCGTACTTCTTTGCGGCGGAGAGCCCGAAGACGTGATCGTCCTCATTGATGGTGCCGCCCACCGCGCACAAGCTGTTGTGGCAGTTGGTGAGCACATAGGGCATCGGGAACTTCTCGAGCCCGCTCGCCCTCGCGGACTGGATGATGCCAACATAGGTGATGTCGTGGGACGCCATGGCGTCGAACTTCACCCTGAGTGCGGAGTCATCGCCCGAGGTGTTGTGGGCGGAGAGCACGGAATACGCCATGGTGCGCTTTGCGGAAGAGTCATTGCACTCCGCCGCGGGCACGAGGGTACCGTTTGCGAAACACATCTTCTGGTCATAAATTTTAAGCATAGAAAAATACCTCAATTAAAAACGATTATATTCCACGCGCGCGCATAAGTCAAATCAAAATCGCAGACGGCGGCGCATGAAATGTGCGCGCGTCCGCGCATATTGTGCGCGAAAATGTTTATGGCGCGAAGGAAAGGCGGGGCATGACCCGCCGTTTTTCATAGATCTGCCGCGGTGCGCGGACACTCTCGGCAATGGAGAAAATGACGATACTTTCCCCGCATTTGCGCATGTCCGTCTCGACACACGAGCGCATTCCGCAAAGTAGCAAAACCGGGGTAAAAGAAGCCCGCACGAAAGTGCGGGCGGGTGTGCGATTTGCGCAAAAACGCGGGGTTTATCGGCGTTTTCAGACGCTTAAAGTCAGATATGTGAAATTATACTCACCGCATGGGCGGGTGGTGACTGCGGCGAAACCGAGGGCTTTGAGGTTGTTGAGAGAGGGCTCGTTGTCGTACTGCACGACGGCGCAAAGAGTGCAGGGCGAGAGCTCCCTTTTCGCATACGCGATGACGTCTCGGCAGAGGGTGGAGGACACTCCTCGTCCCCGCATGTCCGCCGCCGTCATTATGCCGCTGAACTCATAGAACCTGCCGCCCGCTTTGCCGCATATCTCCGCAAGAGAAGCGCCGTATTCTTCGTCACGGTCCACGGCGCAAGTGGCGATGAGTCTGCCCTCCGAGTAGGCTCCGAACATCGTGCCGTGGGTGAGCACTCCGTGCAGCTCCTCGGGGGTGTAGTTGAGGAAAAAGAGCTTGTTCTCAAGCTTCTCCCTCTCCCCTTCCAGGAAGGACATCACCTCGTCGTAGTCCGCGTCGGAAAGCACCCTGACGTCGAAGCGGACGCGAGGGGTGCCCACCCTGTTCAGGGTCTTGGAATAGAGCTTGCTCATCCTTTCGGCATAACAGTCCGAGAAACTCCCCGCGGGTTTCAGAACATATTTTTCGAGAAGGAAGGCGGGATAGTAGCTGAGTTTTGACTTTCTCAGCCCCTCAAGCCCCATATCCTCCTGACGGTTGATATACTCGCAGCCCGTGAAATTGCGCGCGGCGAATTCGTGGGCGAGATAGCTGTACACACCGTCATAGCGGGTGTCCGCCTTCTCGTACATCTCGATGGCGGTGCCCGTGGGCATGATCTCGCCTATCGCGATGCCCGCCATCCTGCCGTCCACACGCAGCACGTCGCACACCAGCTCTCCGCGCAGTGCCGCCAGGATCCAGCTCTTCACGATCTCGCTCTCTCTTGCGGCGCTCTCCCCCGCACCGCCGTCAAAATCTCTGTCGGCGAGCCACGCCCTTTCGAATTCGACGATGTCGGGGATGTCTTTCTCCGTCAGCCTTTCCATTTTCGCGGAAGGATTGTTCCTGAGAAATTTTGCTATATGGTTGCGCTTCGCGTGATAGCGCTTGCCGGAAAGCGAGACGAAATCCTCCGTCTTGTAGACATACTCCGCCCAGTCTCGGTGGGTGTAAATGTAGTAGCCGCCGTAGGTCGCGTTGACGAACTCTTCCGTGCAGAACGCAAAGCAGGTGCCCGCGGGCAAAGCTGCCGCCGCTTCTTCCTGAGTCACGCCGCTCCCCTCTCTCACGAGAGGCGCCCAATAGTAAAGCGTGCCGTCCATATGAGCGCGCATATACAGCACGTCTCCGGCGTCGAGATATTCGCCCTCTTCAAACCATTCGGCAAATGCGTAGTATGAATAGTCGCTGCCCGTGTACGTTTTCCCTTCGAGATAACTGCGCAGCAGGTCTTTGAGATCTTGGTCAAAAGGGCGGAAAGCCCTGTCGTCAAACGATATTTTCATAATAACGGTGCGCCTGCATATCGGCGGAATGATATATTTCGGGGATCAGTCTTTCTTCTTTTTCTTTTCGGGAGGGGTGAAAAAATCCACCGTCACGTCGTCACAGCGGCGTTCCAGCTCCGCGAGCATGACCTTGGCGTCCTTGGCGTTGAGGTTGAACCTCGTCACCGTCTCGGGACCTGCGCCTTCCTTGCACCACGCGGCAAAGATCTCGCCGGTCTCGGCATTGACGGAGATACGTCTGATGTCGCGGTATGCCACGCGGTCGACGAAAAACGCCATACGGGCGCAGACAGCGTCCTCTTTCAGGGTGTATCCGCTGAAAAACAGCAGCGCGGCGGCAAAGATGTCGATGAGCGCGGCGGCGGCGAGCGAAGTGGCGGCGACAGCGGTGTTCGCCGTAGTGAAAGCGGGCACGACGCCCGAGAGCATCACGGCGTCAAGCGCGATTATCGCCGCTCCCGCGAGAATGATCACGCCAATCAGAGCGGTCTTTATCCATCCGAAAAACATCCTGAACCTTACAGTTTCCATGCCGTCATTCCTCCGAGTTTTCGTCCGGGATGCGCGCCTGGTTTTCCGCGCGGTAGCCGAACTCCACGGTGTCCACGACGTTGGCAGCGTCGGTGTAGAAGCTCATGCCCGCCATCTTGTAATAGCCCACGAGTTCGATGGTGCGGAAGAGGAAGTAGTTAAGCGACGGGATGACGATGACCACCAGCCCGAATGTGGGGACTGAAAGCCCCGCCATCAGCGCGAACGCCGCAAAGATGGTTATGACGAACGCCTTCATCAATCCTTTGAGATTGAGCTTGACGGCGCGCAGACTGCGTCCGAAAGACGTGTACATGCTCTCCCCTTCCACAAAGAGCAGTCTCGGGAGCCATCCCCCGAAGAAGGAACTGCGCAACGAGACCACGATGACTCCGAGCAGGATCATGATGGGGAATGCGAACACTCCGACCGCCGTGAACAGCCCCCATACGAGGAGCGCGGCGAGGATGATGAGCGCGATGTCGATGGGCACCGCGATCGACACTCTGCACGCGGCGAATTTGACCGCCTGCTTGAAGTTGAGCGCCATGGAAGACGGCAGCCCTATGCGCATGTTGGAAGACATGAGCTGCTTGACGGAATAAGCCGTGGGATAATAGCTCAGCGACACGATGAAGGAATAGAGCGCATAGAGGAATATCGCGGAAAAAGCGAGCGCGGCGCAAAGCCCGCTCTCCCCCACGATCGCGGCGACGAGACCGCCCACCGCCGCGGGTATGCTGGAGATGAACTCCCTGATGCTCATGCCGTCATCGAGGAAGGAATTCAGCTCGCCCGTCAGCGTATTGAATGCGCCCGCGACCTCGGGAGCCTCCCCGAGCGCGTCGAAAACGGGCACCAGTACGGCGGCGCCTATGCACGCGGTGATGATCATTGCTATGAGCACCCACACGAAGATCCTGATGACATATCCCATGTTGGAGAACAACAGGGACAGCGCGTATTTGAATTCCATATTCCCTCACAACCGACACTTTAAGTGCCGATCCTATGCGATAAAACTTATTTTGCGTCGCGAAGATGCTTCTTATCTTTGCGCGTCACCTTTCTTGACCAAATGTCCGTCTTGTTCAGATCCATGCGCTCCGTGCCCGTCACGTCATAGAACTGCACATACATCACGGTGATGTAGTAAGGCAGTGCGACAGCCATGGCGACGCCGTCCAGAACGACGCGGACGACGGTGCCGGAGGTCAGTGCGCTCACCACAGCCATGGCGGCGGCAAACGGAAGAAGCACCACGAGCAGCGTAACGACGCTTGACGGGAGCCTGCCCGACATCTGTCTCCACCCCAGCCTGAACGCCTCTCCGCTGCGCATCCCCGTATGCAGCATGAAGGGCGGCCAGAGAAGAAGCCCGGACATGACGAAGAGGAAGACCGCCGTCACCGCGATGAGCGAGAAGAGGGAGAGCACCAGCCACGCCTCGCCGGAGCCGAACAGCCGCGCCCATGCGTAATAAAGCAGGGTGAGCAGTACGTCCGCGAGCTCGAACGCCACTCCCGCGGCAAGCCCGAAACGCAGCGCCGTCAGGATGTTGTAGTTGATGCGCGTCTTCGCCCTGCGGAAGGAGAGGGTGAACTCCCCTATCCTCATATGTCTGTCCACGATGCCGAAGAGCAGCGCGATGACAAAGAAACACAACGCGATCCCTATGATGCCCACCCAATAGAAGTCATAGGAGAGGAAGTGCATCTGCTTGTAAAGCGAAGCAAAGCTGTCCGCGTGCAGGTCCGAATAGGACGCGAGCATATAAAGCCCTGCCGACGGCGAAAAGATGAGCGCCGCAAGAAGGGAGGGCACGACGGAGAGCAGCACCATCTGTGCGCCCTTGTCGAAGAAATAGGACAGCGTAGCTTTAAGGCACTTCATATCACTCCAAAGCGTGCAGCTTCTCTTTGAGCTTCGCGCATCTGTCTTCCGCTCTGACGAGTTTTTCGCGTTCGCCGTCCACAAGCTTCTGAGGCGCTTTGGCGACGAAAGCCTTGTTTGCGAGCAGGGTCTGCAGTCTGTTCACTTCCGCCTGCGCGCTCTCGATCTCTTTGGTCAGGCGCTCTTTCTCCTTGGCGGTGTCCACCATATCCCCGAGGGGCACGAGGACTTCCGCCGCGCCCGTCACGACCGCGACCGTCTTTTCGGCGATCTCGCTCTTGCCGGCGACGAACACGACCTCGCCTATGCCGGCGAGTTTCTCGAGATAGACCTCCGCCTGGCGCATGAATTTCTCATCCGCCGGGATGATGTAAGCCTTGATCTTCTTGCCCACGGGCACATTCATCTCCGCACGCATATTGCGGACGGCGACGATGGTCTCACGCAGCGCCTCGAAATTCTTCTCCTCTTTGCGGAACACCGTCTTTTTATTGTATGCGGGCCATTCCGACACCATAAGCACGCTCCCCTTGGGCGCGTATTTGGAGTAGATCTCCTCCGTGATGAAGGGGATGAAGGGATGCAGCAGTTTGAGGATAGCGGTGAGGACGTAGGTCAGCATCGCGGCGGCGTGGGAATGCGCCTTCTTGTCTCCGCTGTAAAGCAGCGGCTTGGACATCTCGATGTACCAGTCGCAGAACTCCGACCACGTGAAATCGTACAGTTTCGCGGCGGCGAGACCGATCTCGTATTTGTTGAGGTTGATGGTGACGTCCTTCACAACGTCGTTGAGGCGGGTGAGGATCCATTTGTCCGCGCCGTTGAGCCTGGACGGGAAGGAAAGGTCGTCCTCGTCGTTCACGTTCATGATGACGAAACGGCTCGCGTTCCACAGCTTGTTGACGAAATTGCGGCAGCTCTCTATCTTGCCAACAGTGAAGCGGGTGTCGCTGCCGGGAGCGATGCCGGTGGCGAGAGAGAAACGCAATGCGTCCGCGCCGTATTTGTCGATGAGTTCGAGGGGATCCACGCCGTTGCCCGCGCTCTTGGACATCTTCTTGCCGTTGGCGTCACGCACCAGCCCGTGGATGAGCACTTCGGAGAAAGGCACCTCGTGCATCATCTCGATGCCGCTGAAGATCATCCTCGCCACCCAGAAGAAAATGATGTCGTACGCCGTCACGAGCACGCTCGTCGGATAGAAATAGGAAAGATTTTTGTTCTTGCGCGGATATCCCAGCGTGCTGAACGGCCAGAGCGCGGAGCTGAACCACGTGTCAAGGACATCCTCGTCCTGATGCATGTGTCCGCCGCACTTGGGGCAGCAATCGGGTGCGATCTTCGCCACCACGGTCTCGCCGCAGTCGTCGCAATACCACGCGGGGATGCGGTGTCCCCACCACAGCTGACGGGAGATGCACCAGTCCTTGATGTTCTCCATCCAGTTGAAATACGTCTTCTCGAAGCGCTTGGGGATGAACTCCACCTTCTTGCTCTTCACGGCTTTGATGGCGGGCTCGGCAAGCGGCTTCATCTTGACGAACCACTGCTTGGACACGATGGCTTCCACCGTCTCGCCGCAGCGGTAGCACTCGCCGACGTTGTGAGCATAGGGCTCGATCTTCTCCATATAACCCTGCTCTTCCAGGTCCTTGACGACCGCCGCCCTGCACTCCAGCCTGTCCATGCCGCAGTACTTGCCGGCGTTCTCGTTCATCCTGCCCTCGTCGTCGATAACGCGGATGACGGGCAGATCGTGCCTGAGTCCGAGCTCGAAATCGTTGGGATCGTGCGCGGGAGTGATCTTCACCGCGCCGGTGCCGAAGCCGATCTCGACATAATCGTCCGCGACGACGGGGATGACCCTGTCCGTCAAAGGCAGACGGAGCATGCGTCCGACATATCCCGCCATGCGCTCGTCCTTGGGATTGACCGCGACGGCGGTGTCGCCGAGCATGGTCTCGGGACGGGTGGTCGCGATGGTGAGCGAACCGTCACCGTCCGCGAAAGGATAGCGGTAATACCAAAGGTTGGACTGCTGCTCTCTGTATTCGACTTCCGCGTCGGAGAGCGCCGTCTTGCAATGCGGGCACCAGTTGATGATGCGGTCGCCGCGGTAGATGAGACCTTTCTTGTAATAGCGGACGAAAGCGTCCACGACCGCCGCCGAGAGGTTCTTGTCCATCGTGAACGCCTCTTTGGACCAGTCGCAGGAAGTGCCCAGGCGTTTGAGCTGCTCGACGATCCTGCCGCCGTACTTATCCTTCCACGCCCACGCGCGCTCGAGGAACCCGTCCCTGCCGACGTCCGCCTTGGTGAGCCCCTCTTCTCTCTTCATCTGCTCGACGATCTTGACCTCTGTGGCTATGGAAGCATGGTCGGTGCCGGGCAGCCAGAGCGCCTCGTAGCCGTTCATGCGCTTGAAACGGATGATGATGTCCTGGATGGTCTGATTGAGGGCGTGCCCCATGTGCAGCTGTCCCGTGATGTTGGGAGGCGGCATCATCACCGTAAAAGGCTCTTTTTCGTCGTTGGGATGCGCTTCGAAAAATTTGCCCTTCACCCAGAAGTCGTAGATCCTCTTCTCAAAAGAGGGGTCGTAAGTCTTGTCCATTTTGTCCATAAAATTTATCCTCTTAAGTCAGAAAACTCAGTCTTTTTGTTCGCTGCTCTCCGCTTTCTCTTCCACGGAGTATCCCGCTCTCTTTTCCTCCGCCGCGGCGCTGCCAGCCAAAGGATTGTTGCTGCTGTCGGTGGTCTTCGCGCTCTCCGCCGTCACCTTCTCCATCTCGCCGCTGTTGATCTTGCGGATCTGACGGATGATGTCGAAAAGATAGCCGAACGCGGCGCCGTAGCTCAGGCACACGCCCCACGCGAGGATGCCCCAGTCCGCGAACGCGACATAGGGATGGAAGAAGGCGAGTATGACGCCCACGGACACCGTGAAGGACGCCACCTTGCCCATCCAGTTCGCCTGCACTTTCGCGCCCTTTTTCATCACGAGCGGAGCCGCGCAGACCATGATCGCCTCTTTGAGAAGTAGGAGTATGACAAAGGCATAGTGGACATACCATCCGCCGCTCGCCTCCATCGTGGCGGCGCCGAGCGCCGAGAGCCCGTCCGTCGCCTCACCGAGGGGGGTGAGCCCCGTGCAGAGAGACAGACAGAACAGCACCGAGACATGCATCAGTTTGTCCGCAAGCGGATCGAGCGCCATGCCGATGCCGGAGGTCATGTTGAATCTTCTTGCGATCCAGCCGTCCACAAGGTCGCTGCCCGCCGCGACGGCGAACACGCCGAGCGCAACATAGAGGAGCACCGCGTCCGCTCTGAGCCCCGCAAACGCCATCAGCACGATGTACGCCGGGATGCAGAGGATGCGGAAATAGGTGATGAGGTTGGGGATGGTCCAAAGCTCTTTCTTGTCGATCTGAGCCATGCCTTTGTATGCCATTTTACTACCGCCTTATGTGCGAATTGTTTGTTTATTATACCACGCTCATACGCGCGTGTAAAGAAAATTCCCCCACCATTGCCCCTCGATTTGCCGCAATACGGCAAAAAAAACACGTCCCTTCCGTTAAAGGAAGGGACGCCTGCGGTTTTCGGGGTCTTGTTTCATCCCAGCAGGAAATCGCCCAGCTTCTCCGGGGAATCGAACAGATAGTCCGCGCCGTGAGCGATGAGTTCCGCCCTTCCGCCGTAGCCCCAAAGTGCGCCCGCGGAGTGCATCCCCGCCTGTTTTGCGCCGTCGATGTCGTAAAGCCTGTCGCCCACCATCAGCGCGCCTTCCGGCGAGGTCATGCCGAGATTCTTCATCACATAGCGGATGACTTCGATCTTGTTGTCCCGCGAGCCGTCGCTCTCCGCCCCGCCTATGAAATCAAAAAGAGGGGAAAGTTTCAGCTCGTCCAACATCATCACCGTGAACCTCAAAGGCTTGGATGTCGCGACCGCAAGGCGCAGTCCGCCGTCTTTCAGCCGCCGGAGAAGCTCGCGCATGCCGGGATAGACGGTGCAGTCTCTCCACCCGTCCACCTCATACCCGGCGCGGTAAAGCCTGATGAGCTCTTCGACGAGCGCCGTGTCGCCTATGCCGAGGATCTCTCTCATGGACACCCTGAAAGGGGGACCGACCATGACGTTCAGCTGCTCTTCCGTATAGGGGATATCCTTCGCGTCCAGGGCGCGGCGGATGCACTTCAAAATGCCGGGCTTGCTGTCCGTTATGGTGCCGTCAAGATCGAAAAATACGGTGCCGTAATCTTTCATTATCTCACAGATTGTGCGCGATGAAATCCAGCCTGTCCTCGTCGGTCAATGCGATGACGGGGATGTCCAGGATGGTCTTTGCGCCGCGCTCGCCCGCCGCCGCCAGCTTGCAGTTCACCTTGGCATAGGACATGAGCACGCTCGCGGTAAAATCCGGGTTGCTGTCCAGCGCGAGGGAGAATTCCACCCTCTCGTGCTGTCCGTTCACGCTGCCGCTCCTCAGCACGAAACCGCCATGGGGCATCGCGGTGTGGTCGCGGTCGAATTCCTCCTCCGTGATGAAGTGCACCACGGTGTCGTATTCGTCGAAATAGTTGGGCATGGTGACGATCTCGCGCTCGATCTCAGCCTTGTCGGCGTCCGCCGCCGCCACGACGAAGCACTCGCGCAAGTGCTTGTCACGGGTGGTGAGGGACGCGCCCTCTCCCCTTCTCGCCGCGTCGAGAGCCGCTTGCTTGGGGACGGTGTACTGCACGCCTTTCACGACGCCTTTGATCTTCCTCACCGCCTCGCTGTGCCCCTGGGACACGCCCTTGCCCCAGAAGGTCTGGGTGCTGCCGCCGGGGAGCACGCCGCCGAACAGGGCGCGCATCAGCGAGAAAAGACCCGGATCCCAGCCGATCCCGATGAAGGAAAGATGACCGTTCTCGCAGGCGATCTTCTCCATGTCGGCGACATAGGAGCGCATCTTGGCATGAGTGTCGAAGCTGTCAACGGTGTTGAAGTGCGCCGCGGCGGCCTTGCCGAGGTCGACAAGATCGTTCGCAGAGCCCGTGCAAAGCGCGAGCACGTCGATCTTCCCCTCGAATGAAGCAAGATCGGACTGCCTGAAAAACGGCGTCCCGAAAGGCGAAGAAAGCGAAGAGGGATCCCTTCTTGTGAAAATGCCGACGAGCTCGAACTGCCCGTCCGCCGCGGCGATCTTTTCGCACGCTCTGCCGAGGTTGCCGTAGCCGACTATGCCTATTCTGTACATATATGCCTCCGAAAAGAAAAATTGTCCGCAAATCATTTTACAATACCGCGCCGGCGAATGCAAGCGAATCCGCCCCGCAGGACAAAAAACCGCATTGCGGAATAGGGTGTAATGTACCGCTCCGCTCATGGTATAAATACCGCGCGGCTCGGCAATGATACGGGGGTATGGAAATGGTCAAACGCGGCGAGATATATTATGCCGACCTCAGCCCGGTGGTGGGCAGCGAACAGGGAGGCGTGCGTCCCGTTCTCGTCGTGCAGAACAATGTCGGCAACCGTTACAGCCCGACCATCATCGCCGCCGCGATCACATCCAAACTCGACAAAACCAAACTGCCGACGCACATCGCAGTGCCCGCCGAAAGCTGCGGACTGCCTCAAAACTCCGTGGTCTTGCTGGAACAGATCCGCACCATAGACAAACAGCGGCTGAAAGAAAAAGTGGGAGAACTGTCCGCGATCACCATGGCGCGGGTGAACGAAGCGCTGCTCATCTCCCTCGGCTTCTTTGAGACTTAAAACGCAAAACCGCGCTTTTATCGCGCGGTTTTGTCATATAAACACCGTTTTCAATCGTTATCATTCACAAGCGCATAACGCCCTGCAATTCGTCGAAAGCGAGCGGAAGGGTCGACATGATATCATCCGGCAGGTGCGATATGGCGTTCGTACGGCTGAATTCCGCACTTCTCCCCAAGACATAAGCGCCCGTCCTTGCGGCAAGCAGCACGGGCACGTCCCACGCCAGCAGCCCGCCGACTATCCCTGCCAGCATGTCGCCGCTGCCCCCCTTTGAGAGCTTGCCGTTGCCCGTGCGGTTGATCCACACTTCCCGCCCGTCGCCGATCACGCTCTCGTGGCTCTTCAGAATGAGAACACAGTTGTGTTCCGCTGCGTACTCGCGGGCGAGACGCACCGCGTCCGTCTTTATCTCGGAGGCGGGGATCCCCGTCATCGCGGCAAATTCGCCTATGTGCGGAGTGAGCACCGCTCTCCCCTTGTAGTCCGCGATCTTCCCCGCGCATTTCAACCCGTCGGCGTCAAGGACGATGCGGCACTCCGTGTCTTCCAAAAGAAAACGCACCCAGCTCTCGGCGTCTCCGTCGCCCATCCCCATGCCGATGGCAAAGGAAGTGGCTTTTTTCGCAAGTTCCTCCGCCCTCTCTTTTTCAAATACGATATGTCCGTCACGGGAAGGCAGGGGGAACACCGCAGAGTATCTCACCACGGGATAGAGCGCGGAAGCGAGAAAATCGGGGACGGCGAGCACCGTCGTGCCCGCACCCGAGCGCATCGCCGTCTCGCCGAGAAGAGCGAGTACTTCCGCTGCGCTCTCCGCGGCAAAGCGCGGGGCGCCGATGTAGTTCGCACACCCGCCCACTATGACGCATCTGCCGAAACTGCCCTTGTTCCCCTCATCCGTCCTGAACGGGAGACGGAATTGCAGCGATGAAAGATCATTTTCATAAACAGACACTTTATCTGTCATATATCACCGTTAAACAAGCGTTTTTGCGTTTTGCTCTTCCTTCCGCCAAGTCGTGCAATGCCGGACGCGAGCGATACGAACGCCGCTTTTGCGACGCGATCGTTGTCCGTCTCATGCCGTCAGGCGTCGAAATCCTCGCCGGACAGACTCTCCGCCACGGCGTCGAGAGCGTGGTCTATCGTATCCCGCGAAAAGCCTCGCTGCCAAAGATACGCCCCCACTTTGCCGAGATCCTTGCGCTCCGTGATGCGCTTGGATGCGGCATATTTCATCGCGACGGAGACGGCTTTTTCTCTCTCCTCTTCGTCCGAGACCGCGTCCGCGATGCCGTTCAGCGCGATCTCACGGGGGATGCCCTTCTCCGTGACGAGCTTATATTCCAGCTTCTTGCGCCCGAGCTTTGCGCCGTAGTACTCCGCAAAATCCGCGACATAGCGCACATCGTCGATGTAGCCGTACTCTTTGGCACGCGCGATGGCATCCTCAACTTCCGCCTTGTGATAGCCCTTCTTGTAGAGTCTCTCCCGCACTTCCTTTTCGGAGCGTGGGGAAAGAGAGAGATATTTCGCCGCGGCGTCGAATGCGGAAACGGGCGGCTTCTTTTCCGCGCCGCCCTCGCCCTTTTTCTTCCCTTTGGGCGCAGTGCTTTTTCCCTCCGCCATGCTCACCTCCCGCCGCGAAAAGCCTTTTAAGCGGCAAAAACGGCAGTTTAACTGCCGTTTTTGCTCTCATTCAAGATTTCAGTTGACTTTGTAGACCCAGCCGAACTCGTCGGGATAGCGCCCGGTCTGGATGCCCGTGATGCGGTCGTAGAGCCATTCCGTGATCTTGCCCATCTTGCCGTCGTTGATGACCATCGTGAGGTCCTTATAGGTGATGGTGCCCACGGGCGAGATGACCGCCGCGGTGCCGGTGCCGAACGCCTCGTCCAGCTTGCCGTTCTTGTACGCTTCCACCACTTCGTCGATGGGAAGATGTCTCTCCTCAACCTTGTAGCCGTACTTGCGCAGCACCGTGAGAGCGCTGTCGCGGGTGATGCCGCGGAGGATGGAGCCGTCCAGCATGGGGGTGACCACCGTACCGTCGATGACGAAGACCATGTTCATGGAGCCGACCTCTTCGACATACTTCTTCTCTGCTCCGTCCAGCCAGAGCACCTGATCGTAACCTTTCTTCTGCGCGCGCTCGCCCGCGAGCAGGCTGCACGCATAGTTGCCCATGCACTTCGCTTCGCCCGTGCCGCCCTTGGACGCGCGGGTGAGCTCCGTCTCGACGATGAGCTTGGTGGGCTCGAGACCGTGCTCGTAGTAGCTGCCCACGGGGGAAAGGATGATGGTGAAGATGAACTTCTTGGAAGGATGCACGCCGAGGAATGCCTCGGAGCCGAACATGAAGGGACGGATGTAGAGCGCGGTGCCGGGTGCGGTGGGGATCCACTCCGCCTCGAGCTTCACAAGCTCGGTGAGAGCGTTCAGCACGACGTCGATGTCGAGCTGCGCCATGCAAAGCCTCTCCGCACTTCTGTTCATGCGGATAAAGTTGTCGCGGGGACGGAACATCGTGATCTTTCCCTCCGCGTTCTTGTATGCCTTCAATCCCTCGAATATGCCCTGACCGTAATGGAGAGAGCAGCAGGCGGGATCGACGCGGAAGTCCTCATAGGGGACGATCTCGGGCTCAGACCAACCGCCCTTTGCCGCGTCATACTCCATGACGAGCATATGGTCGGTGAAGTATTTGCCGAATCCGAGCTTGGAAAAATCGGGTTTTTGTTTCCTTTCTTTGACCATTGTGATTTTCATAGTTATCTCCTTGCGCTTTCGCGCCGAATTATATTTCTTTTTTGTGCCGGGAGTCTCCCAAAGACGCGGTGTCGTTGCCGTCGTCCCGCGGAGTCTCACCCCTTGTTTGCCGCGATCCGATTGACTCGGACGGGAACGCCTTGATTCGTTTTCGCCCCGCTCCGCACGCCATAGGATCAAATCGCACGTTTCGTGTTTTGCGCTCCGCCCGGACGGGCATTTTGCCCCTCTCGACTCCTCTGCGGAAAACTTCTGAAACACTTTTCGTGTTTTTAGGTTTTTCCGCCCCGCTCTTTTTGCAGCACGCATCGTGTTTTCAAAAACACCCGACCGCGTGAGAGCGATTTTGAGACAGAGCGAACGGCACTGCCTTATGATCTTTCGACGAGAGGTCAACTCGCAGGGAAACGTCTTACAGCGCTTCGAACCGAGTGTCCGTGACCCTCGCCTTCACCCTGCCCGATGTCCGCGCCTCGATGAGCGCGGTCATCTCATCCGCACGGTCGAGCTCCGTCCACCAATGCGAGAGGATGTCCTCGCCGTATTCCGTGCTCGCCTTCTTCGCGCCCGCTCTTTCGAGAGCCTGTTCGAGAAGAGGCAGGTCGGCATAGCCGCATCTGAAGGTGATGCGCGCGCATTCCGTCATCGTCACCGTGCCCGCGGCGTCCGCCGCCTTGGACACGCCGTCCGTGTATGCTGCGACCAATCCTCCGGCGCCGAGCTTGATGCCGCCGAAATAGCGGGTGACGACCACCGCCGTCCGCATGAGCCCCCGCTTTTTCAGCACTTCGAGCATGGGTTGCCCCGCCGTACCGCCCGGTTCGCCGTCGTCCGAGAAGCGGGTCTCGTTGCCGCGCTCGTCGGAGATGTAGGCATAACAGTTGTGCGTCGCGTCCGGGAACCGCTTTCTCACCGCCTTGACAAACGCTTCCGCTCTCTCGCCGTCCTCCACATGTGCGATGGTGGCGATGAACTCCGAGCGTTTGATCTCGGTGCGGACTTCGGTCTCGCCCGCGACGGTCAGATAGCTCTTACTCAACCGTCACCTTGAAGAAGTTTTTCTTGCCCTTTTGCAGCACAAAGCCGTTGGCGAGCTGGCTGTCCGTGAGTTCCGCGTTGAAATCGGTCACTTTCACGCCGTCAACCATGACACCGCCGCCCTGCATGAGCCTGCGCGCCTCGCTCTTAGACGGCACTTTCGCCACCGTGACCAACACTTCCGCCACCTGTTTCATCCCCTTAGGGATGACTGCGGACGGCATGTTGTCGCTGTCGCCCGAGAACGCCGCTTTCGCCTTAGAGAGCGCGTCTTCCGCCGCTTCCTTGCCGTGCACCATCAGAGTGAGCTCATATGCGAGTTTCTCCTTTGCCGCGTTCATGCGCTCGTCATTGTAACGGGTCAGCTCCTCGATCTCGTCGATGGGCAGGAAGGTGAGGAAGCGGAACACTTTGTTGACGTCCGCGTCCGGGATGTTGCGCCAATACTGGAAGAAGTCGTAAGGCGATGTCTTCCTCTCATCCAGCCACACCGCGCCTTTCGCGGTCTTGCCCATCTTGATGCCTTCGGATGTCGTCAGCAGCCCGAAAGTGATGGCGAACGCATCCTTGCCTTCCTTCCTGCGGATGAGGTCCGCACCCGCGAGGATGTTGGACCACTGGTCATCTCCGCCGCATTGCAGCACGCAGCCGTACTTGCGGTTGAGCACCAGAAAATCATAGGACTGCATGAGCATATAGTTGAATTCGAGGAAGGTGAGCCCCTTCTCCATGCGCGCCTTGTAGCACTCAGCCGTCAGCATCTTGTTGACGGAGAAGCAGGAACCGATCTCGCGCAGGAAATCGATGTAGTTGAGGTCGAGCAGCCAGTCCGCATTGTCAACGATGATCGCGCCGTTCTCGCCCTCGAAGTCGATGAACTTGGACATCTGCTTCTTGAAGCACTCGACATTGTGCCGGATGGTCTCGCGGGTCATCATGCTGCGAAGATCGGTGCGCCCGGAGGGGTCGCCGATCATCGCCGTGCCGCCGCCGATGAGGATGATGGGACGGTGTCCCGCGTCCTGCAAGCGCTTGGCGACGATGAGCTGCACGAAATGTCCGACATGCAGGCTGTCCGCCGTCGGATCGAAACCGATATAAAAGGACTGCGAGCCGCTGTCCAACAGCTTTTTCAGGTCGTCTTCGAACACGGTCTGCTTGACGAGACCGCGAGCTCTGAGTTCGTCAATGATGTTCATATTGGACATCTCTATTACCTCTGAATGATAATCTTTTGAAATTATATCACTATTCCCGCGCACGGGCAACAAAAAAAGCGCGTCGCCGCGCAATTCCGCTACTTTGCCGCCCCGCCGCGTTCAAAATGCGGCTGAAAGCAAAAAAATTTTGCGAACCCCGCAAAACAACGCAAAAACAGCCGTGGACAGCCGCGCCTTGCCTTCGCGCTTCGCCGCGGGACACGCCTGCGACAAGGCTATGTCAACAAAAAAGCGCTCCCGTGACTCACACGAATTCCGCTGTTTTCCGCGATCTAATGCGATATATCGGCAGGTGAACGTTCAACAAAACGAATAGCAAAACCGCCCTCCGCGCCGCTCAAAGCACCTTCTTCATCCAAATGTGCGGCACGCCCTCTTCCTCGTCGGGCTCCCCGAACACGGAATAGCCGATGCGGTCGTAAAAGCCGCGCGCACGGGTCTGCGCGTGGATCACGGCAAAACGCCCGCCCCGTGACAAGGCGAATCTCTCGGCAGCGGATACGAGTTCCGCGCCCGCTCCGCGCCCTCGGCACTCCTTGATGACGGCGATCCTGCCGATCAGCCACTCCCCGTCGCCGCGCTCCGACGCGCGACACACACCTATGGGTTTTCCGCATTCTAACGCGACGAAATGCGCCGCGGAAGCATCCACGGCGTCAAACTCCGCGGGGCTCGGAAACCCCTGTTCGTCAACGAACACAGCCGTGCGGATGTCCCGCGCCGCGTCCGGCAGCGCGAAATGCACAGCCACATCAAACTTTTCCGTACCGCTCTCCATATCCTCGCAATTTTAACAAACGCACCCTCCTCCGTCAAGCCGCATCATGCGCACGAAACGCGAAAAACATTTAATATATAACATTTTTCAAAAAAAATTTCGCCGCTATCAAATTGTGATACACCCGCGGTTTATACTTCTCACACAAGAAAACGATCATGAGGTAACAAATGAGGATACCGCGTCAACAAGATCTCACAGGCATTCAAAATCAGATAATCAACATCGTCACTAACACCGACATCAAACGCATGGCGATAGTGGGCGGTCCCGGCACGGGAAAAACGGTGCTCGAAGTCATCATTGCCAACAAACTGGCGACGGACGGCATCCTCTGTCTCACCTACTATAAGCTGCTCACCAATTCGACGGAAGACACTTTGAAGACGATAAAAGACAGCGAAACTCCGCAACCGAACTGCGCAACGTTTTTCAGCTGGCTGTGGCGATGGTGGCTAAACTGTTTCGAAGAAGAATTCGACGAGGAAAATGAAAATTTCCCTCGCTTTCAAAGCACCGATCCCGCGAAAAAATTCAGCGAGATATATTGGGATGAGGTAATAAAAGCTTTCGACGCTCTTCCGGATTTCGCAAAAGAAAGCGCTCGCATCCCGTTCCTGTTCATTGACGAGACACAGGATCTCGACGACGGCAAACTGAAGTTGCTCAACCACATTTCGGACAGGATCATCGTCGCTTTCGATGACGATCAGAACATCAGCGACGACGTCCTGCGCGGCAAGACCGCAAAACGCAACCGCATCCTGCAGATGCTGGACATGGAGGAAAGTTTCTTCGACCTCATCGTCAACTTCCGCAATACTCCCGCGGTGGAGCGCGTCGCCAAACTCTTCGGCAGCAACTACCGGTCCAACCGTCTCACTCTCGGCGTGGAGACGGCGGTCAGAAAGGAAGCGGGCAGGAAGCCGGTGGTCTGCTGCTGCAAGAACGACGAGGAAGCCGTCGAATACATCATCTCAAAGATATCCCGCAACCCCGAAGGCAGCCACGGGATAATCTTCCCCTACAAACCGCAGACGAGCAATTTCAATTATCGTTCGTATGCAAGCAATAAAGAACATTTCTACAAGTATGCCGACTTGTTTGAAGGGAAATTGAAAGATCTGAACATCAAACTGCAAAAAAAATTCGGCGAAGACGGCAAGGGCATCATTGTCAAAGAAAGCGGCGTATACATCGTGACGGACACGGTGGCGAAGGGGCTGGAATTCGACAATGTGTACATCCTGAATGCGGAGGCTTTTGCATGCACTTCGGAGGCGGACAGGAACAGAGTTTACGTCTCGGTCACCCGCGCTATCGAGAACCTGTACATCCTCTTCACGGAGTCGCCCGCCATGCTGCGGAGCCACGTGTACAAGACCGTTGAGGCGAACGCAGAGCTGTTCAACCGCGAAGAGCCCAAGCCGCAACAGGCAGCCACCGAATGGAGGATAGACTGAACACATGAAGACACCTAAGTTCTATCTCTACACCAACGTAGCCCTGTCGGAAACATACCTCACCCGTTGTGCAGTCTTTCCGGACTTCTCCGCAAGACGGGAATACATCTCCCTTGCCGCCTGCGTAAACGGCGCGATCATGCTCACCCATGAAAAACTTTCGCGTCAAAACGTGCTTTCAACATGTCAAAACGGCAAGATAAACCCCGTGATCGCAGAAATAGACCTCAGCGGTTTTGACGGCAGCTGCATCCTTGTCGACGCGGGATATTCGGCGGCGGCAGGCACTATTTCCGACTACGACCCGAAAAAGCATCTCTGCCTTCTGCTCCCCTCCGCCATCCCGACGTCACGCATCGTAAAACTTTGGGGAGTCGAGCAGAACCTAAACTTCAATGTGTACGGCGATCTGTATTTTCCCGACGCGCTCGTTTCTTCCAGAAAATTCGCCTTCGGCAAAGCGTCCGTCGATCCCGACAAACTGTGCGCCGCGGCAGCGAGTCTGTCCGATGTGAGCAGACAGATCTTTCTTGCCGACAAGCTGAGAGGCGCAATGCTCGGGTTTTGCGGGAACTGCCGCATCACGCTGCCGAAATTTTCATCCAACACGGACGGCAACATATTCGCAATGATGTCCAAAGACCCCGCCGCCACCCTGACCGCTTTTTTGCAGAGCAAAGATCGCTACGGCGGCGAGTATTCCGAGACAAAGGGACACAGTTTTGATCCTTCCGCAGATCCGTATGTTTACGACATCAAAACGCTCCTTAAAATGGCGTTTTCAGGCGCAGGGGGCGCAAAGGAACTCGCGCTGGCACACGGATCTTTCAAGGAAGGCAATGTCTGCCTGCTGCTCTACTGCGCCATATGCGCCTGCCGTGATCTGGAGGCGGCAAGCTATAAGTCGGTGGACGCCGAACAATGGATCGCGGATGTCTCCGCCGCCTTTCTCAAAATGAGGGAGGGCTGCTGGCAGCCCGAAGAGGATGAACGCGTGAATCTGTTTGCCGGCATCGAAAACCTGTTCGGCGCAGGATTTTCACGCATTTCGGCAATACTTGACGGCTCCGCATCCAGAAAGCAATACTCCCCTCTCAAAACGCTGTTGTTCTTCGGCGCCAACATCACAAACTCCCTCCGCAACCTCACGGCAAATGCTTTGCATTTCGGGCTTTCGGTCTTTGAAACTTCCCTTGCGAAAATGCTGTACGGGCTGTGCTACGGCGCGGGAGTGTTCGACAAAGCCTACAAGAGCGATCTGACCCTCGTCCGCGCGGCGGACGAGATCGCGGCGGAGATGCTGACGGATATAGTGCCGCCCTTTGACAAGGCAAAATTCCGCGCCGTATTCAAACTGCCCGCCGACGCCGATTGCACAGACAGAGGTTTCCGCATCGTATACCGCGACGACGCATACGTCGAGAATGCGGTGACGGAACATGTTCGTTCCGCCATCACCGCGAGCGGCGTCGACCCCGCGCTTTTCATTCTCACGCTGCCCTCTGCCAACGCACGGACCGCGTTCGATCAGATCCTAAAAGCCCAACAAAAGCGCTCGGGGAAAAACAGGCGCAAGAAAGAGAACGAAACCGACGCACCGCCCGCGGACAAACACAAAAAGGCGGCAAACACCGCAGACCCCGCGCAAATGACTATATTCGATCAGCTCGACAAGGAGACGGAAAATGGAACAGAAGCTTAACAAACAATCTATCGACGCGATGCTCTCCCCTTCGGAATTTGGCAGCGGCACGCTCTATGACGTGATCATAAACAACGGACTCGCCGCCTTCCAAAGCGCCACGATGTTCGACTACGCTTGCAGAAAGAGCGTGGAGACATACATCCATTACGATGACGGCGTCCACTCCAACAACATAATGCAGATGTACAAAATGATAATGGGAAAAAGCTTGTACGGCTGGTTCCACCTCTGCGCCATCCGCATCTACGGCAGGCGCACGCCCGGCTATTTTTTCGAACATCCGGAAAAACTTTGGCAGAAGGTCGCCCTGTGCCTGGAATTTCCGGAGAGCGCGGATGAGCCGAGCAAGCGCGTCTCGCGCGAGCGCGCCGCAGGAGCCGTCGTCGATCTGCTGCGCTTCTACATCAGAGCGTTCGAAGACCCGCAATATGTCTCCCTCAAGCCCAAAGCGGAGACTTTCAGCAAATATTACATAGAGAATCATGTACAATCAAGGCTGCAACTGCCTCCCGACCTCGGAAATAAGATCATGGATCTCGCTCTGTATGCGGCGGGCAAAAAGAAACAGAGCGAACTGCCGCAGGAGCTGACCCCCGCGACATATTTCGCCGAACGCACCAGGCAAGACATCGCCAGGCAGGAGGAGGCTTCCCGTAAGGGGCAGATCTACACCGCCTCGACCGAAAAACATATCATCAAAGGCAACGGCGAGCTCATCTATGTCATCGGCGCGATGGACTCCGACGCAAGAAGGATAGAACAGATCGCCAAAAATAACGGCTACAACATCAACATCGTCAGCGATTATGCAAAACTGACCAACAACGACATCAACGCGCTGCGCTACAACCCAAAATATGCGGGAATAATCGTGGGCCCCATGCCCCACAGCGTCAAAGGGATGGGAGAACATTCCAGCGGCATCACTTGTATGGAACAGGAAAGCGGATTCCCTCCCGTCGTACGAGCCACAGCCTCTACGGGAAAAGCCAAATTGACAAAGACATCCTTCACCGCCGCATTGGCGGAACTGTCGCACATCATTTGGGAGACGCAGCAAAGCGACCGCGTATTCGGCTGAGCCGTCCGCGCCGTCGCCGCCTATCCGTCCGCATCGAAAAGGCACTCCAACCGGAGTGCCTTTGATGATAGCCCCAAAAAGTGCCCTCACTTCGCTGTGGCACTTTGCGGGGGCCCCGGTGCTTCGCACCTCACGGTTTTATCCGTTGCGTGCGCTTATTTTGTCAGTGCCTCCTGCACTGCCACAGCACACGCCACCGATTTTTAAGACCAAAAAGGCACTCCAACCGGAGTGCCTTTGATGTTCGGTGCTGTCGCACCTCGCTTGGTCTAATGTGGCTTTGCGCTTATTTTGTCAGTGCTTCCTGCACTGCCACTGCGCACGCCACCGATTTTTAAGACCAAAAAGGCACTCCAACCGGAGTGCCTTTGATGTTCGGTGCTGTCGCACCTCGCTTGGTCTTATCGTTGCCTTGCTCTTCGCCGTAGCCTCTTACTTCGTAAGAGCCTCTTGAACGGCGACTGCGCAAGCCACGGAAGCACCGACCATGGGGTTGTTGCCCATGCCGATGAGGCCCATCATTTCGACGTGCGCGGGGACGGAGGAGGAGCCTGCGAACTGCGCGTCGGAGTGCATCCTGCCCATGGTGTCGGTCATGCCGTAAGACGCGGGGCCTGCCGCCATGTTGTCGGGATGGAGCGTCCTTCCCGTGCCGCCGCCGCTCGCGACGGAGAAATACTTCTTGCCGTGCTCGACAGCCCATTTCTTATAGGTGCCCGCGACGGGGTGCTGGAAACGGGTGGGATTGGTGGAGTTGCCGGTGATGGAGACGTCCACGTCCTCGAGACGCATGATGGCAACACCTTCGGTGACGTCGTCGGCGCCGTAGACGCGCACAGCCGCACGCTCGCCCTTGGAGTAGGCGGTCTCTTTGACGACTTTGACTTCACCGGTGTAGTAGTCCATCTTGGTCTGGACATAGGTGAATCCGTTGATGCGGCTGATGATGTACGCCGCGTCCTTTCCGAGCCCGTTGAGGATGACCTTGAGGGGCTGTTTGCGGACTTTGTTGGCGGTCTTTGCGATGCCGATGGCGCCTTCCGCGGCGGCGAAGGACTCGTGACCCGCGAGGAACGCGAAGCACTTGGTCTCTTCTCTCAAAAGCATTGCCGCGAGGTTGCCGTGTCCGAGACCGACGGAGCGCTGCTCCGCGACGGAACCGGGGATGCAGAAGCTCTGCAGGCCGATGCCGATGGCTTCGGCGGCGTCTGCGGCGTTCTTGCAGCCCTTCTTGATGGCGACGGCGCAGCCGACGGTGTATGCCCAGACGGCGTTCTCGAATGCGATGGGCTGCACGCCCTTGACGATGGCTTCAACGTCGATGCCCTTTTCGGTGCAGATCGCTTTTGCGTCTTCCAGAGACGCGATGCCGTACTCTTTGAGCGTCTTGTTGATCTTGTCGATCCTTCTCTCGTAACCTTCGAATCTGATGCTCATAGCAGCCTCCTTACTCGTTGCGCGGGTCGATATACTTGACCGCGTCGGCAAATCTGCCGTAGGTGCCGGTGCTCTTCTTGAGCGCTTCGGCGGGATCGACGCCCTTCTTGATCATGTCCATCATGACGCCGAGCTTGACGAACTCGTAGCCGATGATCTCGCTGTTCTCGTCGAGGGCGATCTTGGTGACATAGCCTTCCGCCATCTCGAGATACCTGGGCCCCTTGACGACGGTGGAATACATGGTGCCGATCTGGCTGCGCAGCCCTTTGCCGAGGTCCTCGAGACCCGCGCCGATGGGCAGCCCGTCTTCAGAGAAGGCAGATTGCGTTCTTCCGTAGACGATCTGCAGGAAGAGCTCGCGCATCGCGGTGTTGATGGCGTCGCACACGAGGTCGGTGTTGAGCGCCTCGAGGATGGTCTTGCCGGGCAGGATCTCTGCCGCCATCGCCGCGGAATGGGTCATGCCGGAGCAGCCGAGAGTCTCGACAAGCGCTTCCTGGATGACGCCGTCCTTCACATTGAGGGTGAGCTTGCACGCGCCCTGCTGAGGAGCGCACCAGCCGACGCCATGCGTGAGACCGCTGATGTCCTTGACTTCCTTCGCCTGCACCCACTTGCCCTCTTCGGGGATGGGAGCGGGACCGTGGTTGGGCCCCTTGGTGACAGGACACATCATTTCAACTTCGTGAGAATATTGCATAAATGCCTCCTAAGAAATGTTTAAGTTATGACCGAGAAATATTTTAACACTTATAAAGATTATAAGCAAGCGAAAAATCTCCCCCCGTCCGAAACGCCGAGAAACAGCGTGTACGGGGAGGAGCTTTGAATAAAATGTTCGTTGCGCTCAAAGACGCTTCGAATAAGCTGTTCGTCTCGGGGGTTATCTTGATTTCCCCCTCCTTCCCTCCGGGCTTTCCTCCCCCGTGACAGAAACGGATTGTCGTCCTCTGACATTGGAGTGTTGTTAAGCCCCCTCCTGCGGGTTCCCCCAAAAACCATTCCCCCCTGCGGGGCCCCACGGTTTTAGGGGGCACCTTCGGCGCTCGGGCATGAGGTCGTCCGAGGACGGCGCCTCTACGACGCCGCCATGTTATGCCGCTTGCAATGCGCCCGCGAAGCGATCAGATGGCGCATTGCCGACG
>CASDRL010000029.1 GCA_949283145.1 uncultured Clostridia bacterium
AGTGGAGCCGCCCAGCCAAACTTTCACAGGCGGCTTGCCGCCTCTTGAAAGTCGGCGGCGACCGTGTGAGTGCCGAGGGCTGGACGGTAGTGCGTCGGCAATGCGCCATCTGATCGCTCCGCGGGCGCATTGCAAGCGGCATAACATGGCGGCGCCGTAGAGGCGCCGTCCTCGGACGCCCTCATGCCCGAGCGCCGAAGGTGCCCCCTAAAACCGTGGGGCCCCTTCGGGGGGGGGGACTGGTTTTTGGGGGAACCCGCAGGAGGGGGCTCAACAATATTTCAATGTAAGAGGACGGCAGCTCGCTTCAAACACGGGGGAGGAAAGCCCGAAGGGAAGGAGGGGGAAAATCTAACTCCCCCCCGAGACGAACAGTTTATTCGGAGCGTCTTTGAGCCTACCCACCCGCTGGCGGGTGTTCACGGGGGAGGGAGCGCATATATTGTCGTATGGATCTTAGTTTGTGCGACAGCGTTGCGGCGAGGACGGGAGTGGAAGTGAGGCGGGGAGTGTCCGCGGCGGAGCTCACCACCTTTCGCGGCGGGGGAGAGGCTGCACGGGTGTATGTGCCGCGCTCGGCGGAAAGAGCTGCGGAGTTTGCTGCGGAGTGTGCGCGTCTCGGAGAGGAACTTTTCGTGCTGGGCTGCGGGAGCAAGACGGTGATGGCGGACGGCGAGGTGCTGCGTCCCGTGCTCTCGACGGCGAAGATGCGCGCGGTTACTTTTGCGGGCGAGGATGAGGAGAGAGTTTTTTTGCGTGCGGAGAGCGGGGCGAGGGTGTCCGACATCATGTGGGCGTGTGCGGAGCACGGCTGCGGGGGAGCGGAATTCATGGCGGGGGTGCGGGCTTCCGCGGGCGGGATGGTGCGGATGAACGCGGGCGCGTTCGGTGAGCAGACCGCCGACATCGTCTTCGAGGCAGAGATCCTGAACACGTTCACGGGTGAAACGGAGCGGAAAAAAAGAGGGGAAATCCCGTTCGGCTATCGGCGCGGAGCGGAGGGATTCGTGCTTGCGGTGACGTTTGCTCTTCCGCGCATGACTGCGGAGGAGAGGGAGAAGCGCAGGGCGGCGTTCCTTGCCGAGAGGAAAAAGCGGCAGCCCGCGCTTCCGTCCTGCGGCAGCGTCTTCCGCAATTGCGGCGGGGTGCCCGTGGGTGCGCTCATCGAGGACGCGGGGCTCAAGGGGCTGCGTCTCGGCGGGGCGGAGATCTCCCGCGCGCACGCCAACTTCATAGTCAATGCAGGCGGGGCGACGGCGGGGGACTTTCTCGGTCTTGCGGCGTACGCGGCGGAGCGGCTCGGCGAGCTTTTCGGAGTGTCTCCCGAAAAAGAATTTGAAATTCTTCAAGACGATCTGCCATTCTGACGAAAGCTATGGTATAATGATTTATCATCGTCCGCGCGAGCGCACGCACACGACGGCGCGCGCAGTGCGGAGACCCGCGCGTCCCGTTTGCGGTGCACGCGGAGGCGTATGATCTTTTTGCTGCGGTGGAACGGATGTGTTCCTCGGCGGAAGGGGCGCGGGCGCGTCCCGAAAACTCTCGGGAGAACGGCGATGAAGGTCTTCGGCGACTACCATATGCACACCCGCGCGAGCGACGGCAGAGGCACCGTTCTCGACAAAGCGCGCCGCGCGGCGGAACTAGGTCTTGAAGAGATCGCCATTGCCGACCACGGGACGGGGAGCTTCCTTTGCCATCAGACGGAGAGAAAGTTTGAAGCCCAGCAGAGGGAGATCGCCCGGGCGAACGCGGAGTGCGGAGTCCGAGTGCTCTCCGGGATAGAGGCGAGCATCACGGGGGAGAGCGGGCTCATCGACGTCCCCGCAAGCATCATCGAAAAGTGCGACGTTCTGACCATAGGCTTCCACCGTTTTTTGCAGCCGCGGTATGTCGCGGCGGCGCCGAAGTTCCTCCTCGTCAACGGATGGGGGAGCGCAAAGGCGCGCGCGGAAAAGGAACTTGTAGAGCTCAACACACGCGCATGGCTCGCCGCGATGGAGCGCTATCCCGTGGACGTGCTGTGCCACATCGGACATCGTGCCGGGGTGGATGTCGGGGTCATCGCCCGCGCCGCCGCGGAGAAAGGGATATACATCGAACTCAACGAGAAACACATCGACGCGCTCGAAGGGAGCGCGGAAGTGCTTGCCGCATCCGGGACGGAGTTCATCTTAGGCTCGGACGCGCATTCCACCGCGGATGTCGGGGTCTTCCCCGCCGTTCTCGATTTTCTGAGACGGCACGGCATTGCGGAAGAGAGGGTGTGCGGCATCGGCAAAGAGCCGGTGTTCCACCCGAAAAAGGGGTTTAACCTCTCGAAATGACGGAGTAAACATGGCTTCTTTCAAAGACGATGCAGAAAGGGAACTTCTCACCGTACTGCCCGACGACGCGCGTCGGGTGCGTGCGTTCCTGTCCGCCGCGGCAAAGCAGGGCGGGTTTCTGCACATGGTCGGCAAGCGCAAAAACCTCGTTTTCGTGCTGGCGTCCTATGAGGAGTGCCTTGCGGTGGTGAAGTTGCTGCGCGTCCTCTATCCCACCGAGTTCGAGATCTCCGCCGAGCACGTCAAGTCCGGGATGAAGAAGGGAAGCACCGCGTTTTCCGTGGCGGTGCCCACGGGTTTCACGGGGCAGGCGGTGGAGGATCTGTCCCTCGCGGAGGGCGGAGTGCCCGAGTGGGTCGGACGTGACCGCGCCATGGCGGAGAGCTATCTCAAAGGTCTCTTCCTCGTGTGCGGGAGCGTATATGTCCCCTCCCTCGAAGGAGAGGAGGAGAAGAGAGAGGGCTATCATTTCGAGTTCGCGGTGGACGGCGAGGGTTATGCCGAGGAGCTCGCCGCGCTCATCGCGGGGTTCGGAGTGCAGGTGAAGAGGAGCGAACGCGGGGCGGCGAGTCTCGTCTACATCAAGGACAAGGAGGAGATCCTTTCCATGCTCGCGGTGCTGGGGCTCGCGGACAGTGCGCTGAGGCTCAAGGGCATCATCAACGAGCGCGAGACCGCCAACAGCATCAACCGCGCCATAATCTGCGAGACGGCGAACCTCGACAAGACTTACGCCGCCGCATCCCGCCGTCTGATGGAGATCGGCGCCATCGAGGAGAGCGTGGGGCTGGACAGTCTCACTCCCGCGCTCCGCGACACTGCCAACGCGAGGCTGGAATATCCGCAGGCGAGCATGAGCGAGCTTGCCGACATCCTCGGCGTGAGCAAGAGCTGCCTCAATCACCGTCTGCGCAAACTCTCGGAGATCGCGCGGGAGAACGGTTTTTCGGAAGAAGAGTGAGACGCAAAGGAAGAGAAGAAGAAGAGAGGAGAATATGAGCGATTTCGTACACCTTCACGTACACAGCGAATACAGCTTGCTGGACGGCGCGATAAGGCTGGACCAACTGGTGCTCTCCGACAAGGAGCAGGACAAGACGGAGCACGTCTCGCCGCTGGTCAATGCCCTGAAAGAGATGGGGATGACGGCGTGCGCCATCACCGACCACGGCAACCTTTACGGCGTGCATACCTTTGTCACGGCGATGCGCAAGGCGGGGCTGAAGCCCATCATCGGCAGCGAGTTTTACGTCGCGGACGACCTTCACGTCAAGACGCCCGAGACCATGCACCGCCGCGACCATCTCATCCTGCTCGCCAAAAACCAGACGGGATATAAGAACCTGATGAAGCTCTCCACCATCTCTTTCGTGGACGGCTTCTATGTCAAACCGAGGATAGACCTCGACACTCTCGCCAGATATTCCGAAGGTCTCATCTGTTGCTCCGCGTGCCTTGCGGGGCGCATCCCGCAGCTGCTTCTGAAGAACGATTTCGAGGGCGCGAAGGAATATGCGCTGCGCCTGAAAGGCATGTTCGCCGAGGGCGACTTCTACATCGAATTGCAGGATCACGGGCTTGAAGAGCAGAAACGCATCCTTAAACCCCTTGTTTCGCTGGCGAGAGAGATCGGCGTCAAGGTGGTCGCCACCAACGACGCGCACTATCTCAAACGCACGGACGCGGACACGCAGGACACCATGATGTGCATCACCCTGCAATGCAAAAAGACGGATCCCGTCGGCGTGCGCTTTTCAAACGACGAGTTCTATCTCAAAAGCGGCGAGGAGATGGAGAAGCTCTTCGACTGGATCCCCGAGGCGATCGCGAGCACGAAGGAGATCGCGGACAAGGTGGACGGCGACTATTTCGTTGTCAAGTATAAAAAGACTTTCATCCCGCATTACGAGAACGACGACATGAACGGCAGGGACGCCAAGGCGTATCTGCACGACCTCGCGTGGGAGAGGATACACCGCCGCTTCGACGTCATCACGCCGGAGATCGAAGAGAGGCTGAACTACGAGCTCGGCGTCATCGACCGCTGCGGTTTCAACGACTACTTCCTCATCGTCTGGGACTTTGTCAACGCGGCGAAGAGCAGGGGCATCCCCGTGGGGCCCGGGCGAGGGAGCGGCGTCGGGAGCCTTGTCGCCTACGCCATCGGCATCACGGACGTCGACCCGCTGCGGTACAGCCTGCTGTTTGAAAGGTTCCTTTCCGAAGAGCGCGTGTCCATGCCGGACTTTGACATCGACTTCTGTTTCGTGCGCCGTCCCGAGGTCATCGAATACGTGGTGGAGAAATACGGCGCGCCCAACGTGGCGCAGATCATCGCCTATTCCACAATGAGTGCGAAGGCGGCGGTGAAGGACGTCGCGCGCGTCTACGACGTGCCGTATACGGACTCCAACAACTGGGTGAAGGACATCCCCGTGGGCAAGGTGCTTCTGCGGCAATGTCTCACCCCCGGCAGCAGCATGTATTCGGAGGAGTTCGCGACGCTCTACCGCACCAATCCCACCGCGAAGAAGGTGGTGGACACCGCAATACAGCTCGAAGGCATGCCCCGTCAGACTTCAATGCACGCGGCGGGCGTGGTCATTTGCGGCGATCCCATCGTGGAGCACGTCCCCCTCTCCCGCAACGGCAACGACATCACCACGCAGTTCGACAAGAACATGGTCGAGGCGCAGGGGCTGCTCAAGATGGACTTCCTCGGGCTGAAGACTCTCACGGACATCAACGAGGCGGTCAAGTATATCAAAGAGGATAAGGGCGTGGACGTGGACTTCGGCAAGCTGGGGTATGAGGACCCCAACGTCTACGCGCTCATCGCGGGCGGGGACTGCGAGGCGGTGTTCCAGCTGGAAGGCGGCGGCATGAAGAAGTTCATGATGCAGCTCCAGCCCACCAATCTCGAGGACGTCATGGCGGGCATCTCGATGTACCGTCCCGGTCCCATGCAGTTCCTCGACCTCTTCATACAGGGCAAGCGGGATCCCTCCTCCGTGCACTACTCGCATCCGCTGCTCAAATCCGTGTTGGAGAACACTTACGGCTGCATCGTCTATCAGGAACAGGTCATGCAGATCGCGCAGAAGATCGCGGGCTATTCCTTCGGCGGCGCGGACATCATGAGGCGAAGCATCGCCAAAAAGAAGCTGGACGTCCTCATGCAACAGAAGGAGATCTTCATCAACGGCGGCGTCCTCGAGGACGACATCACGCACAAGCAGATCCCCGGCGCGGTGAAGAACGGCGTCGCGAAAGAGATCGCGGAAGAACTTTTCGAGCAGATCCTGAAATTCGCGAGCTATGCCTTCAACAAGTCGCACGCGGCGGCTTATTCCGTGGTGTCCTATCAGACTGCGTGGCTGAAATGCTATTATCCCACCCACTTCATCACCGCGGTCATCAACAACCGCATCACAAATGCGGACGAGGTCAAGCACTACATCAACTATCTCCGCCGCACGGGGGTGAAGATCCTGGCGCCCGACATCAACCGTTCCAAGAAAGTTTTCTCCATCGAGAACGACAACGTGCGTTACGGTTTGATGGGCATCAAGAACGTGGGCGAGCAGGCTATGGAATACGTCCTCGGCGAGCGTGAGCGCGGGGGAGCGTTCTCCGACCTTCGCGATTTCCTCGAACGCTGTGCGGGGCAGGTCAACAAGCGCATGGTGGAGAGCCTCATCAAGGGCGGTGCATTCGATTGCTTCGGCAAGACGCGCGCGACGCTGATGGCGTCCTACGAGCGCATCATGGACGCCGTTGCCACTGACAGGAAAAACCAGGTGGAAGGGCAGCTCTCCCTCTTTGACGAGCTCATCGAGGACGTGACGGTGAAATATACCGAGCTTGCGGAGTACGATCTCATGCACATCCTCGCGGGCGAAAAAGAGGTGCTCGGGATGTACGTCAGCGGGCATCCTCTCGACAACTATACGGACACCCTTCGTGAGTTCAACTTCGAGACCTCCATGCTCTACACAAAGGAGTATGACGAAAACGGCGACGAGGTCGCAGTGCTTAATCGTGCGCTTTCGGGCAGGAATGTCTGCATGGGCTGCATCGTCGAGTCACACGAGCGCAAGATGACGGGCAAACAGCAGCGCTTCGCCGTGGGCAGGCTGGAAGACAGAGAGGGGAGCATAGAGTTCTCCATGTACCCGCGCGCCTATGAGAGCTACGGTTCGCTGCTCGAAGCGGACGTCCCCGTCAAGGCGTACGGCAAGCTCGATCTCCGAGACGAGAGCGAGCCCAAGATCTCCGTAGAGCGCCTCGAAGTGTGGGAAAACGGCGCCAAAAAACGCACCGACGTCACCCGCTCTGGGGTCATCTACGTGTTGGTCGAGGACCCCGCCGTCACCAAGATAGTCACGGGCATCATCGCCATGTTCCCGGGAGATGTCCCCGTCCGCGCGCAAATGAAGAACGCGGAGGGCAAGATGTGTCTGAGAGAGTTCAAGCAGAAGGTCGTCCCCGATGACGAGCTCTTGAAACGCCTTGCCAATCTCGTCGGCGAGGACAGAGTGCGCTACGACCGCTCGAAATGAGCGGAAAATTGCTTTACAATTCAACTTTCTACGGATATAATAGACCAAGATGCACGCGCGCGTTGCCTGCTTATTCGCACATACGCACGCGAGTGTCCGCGGCAGCCAAGGCTCCGCATACGGATTAAACGGGGACGACCCCGGAGGTTAATATGGCAAAGAATGCAACCAAACAGACCAAGAAACTCGCAATTTTGACCAGCGGCGGCGATTCGTCCGGCATGAACGCCTGCATCAGGACGGCTGTCCGTTACGCCCTCAACAAGGGCTATGAAGTGTACGGCGTGCGCCACGGCTATGTCGGTCTCATCGAGGACGACATCATCGAGATGCCCTACGGCTCCGTCTCCAACTGCGTCCACACCGGCGGCACCATCCTCCGCACGGGCAGAACGGACGAGTTCAGAAAGCCCGAGGTCGTTCAGGCTGCGGCGCAGAACCTCTTGAAGCGCGGCATCAACAACCTCATCGTCATCGGCGGCGACGGCTCCTTCCACGGCGTGTCCGACCTGCATCAGCTCACGGACATCAACGTCATCGGCATCCCCGGCACCATCGACAACGACATGGGATATACCGACTACACCATCGGCTTCGACACCGCGTGCAACACCGTGCTCGACGCCATGCTCAAGCTCCGCGACACCATCACCTCTCATGACAGGATCATGATCCTCGAAGTCATGGGCAGGCATTGCGGCGACATCGCGCTGAAGACCGCTCTTGCGGGCGGCGCGGAATATGTCATCCTCCCCGAGGCTCCCACCGACGTCGACGCCATCGCGGCAAGCGTCAAGAAAGGCTTCGACAAGGGCAAGACTTCCACCATCATCGTCCTCGCCGAGGGCAGGAACGACCTCAAGGACGAGCTCAGAGAAAAGGTGAAAGCCTCCACCGGCAGGACGGTCAACCATGTCGCGCTCAGCTACATCCAGCGCGGCGGCACCCCCTCCATGTTTGACCGCGTCCTCGCCAGCCGTCTCGCAGCCCGCGCCGTCGAGCTCATCGAATGCGGTCAGAGCGGCAGAGTGGTCGGCGTCAAAGGCAGCGACATCATCGATGTCAACGTCATCGAAGCGCTGAAAGCGAAGAAGAATTTTGATGATAATCTGTTCGCTCTTGCCACCACAATAAGCAAATAAAGGCGTCATTCGGCGCATAACTTTGTCAGCGCCCTTGTCGTGGATGCTCACGTACGTCATTGTACGCTCCGCCTCCCGACAAGGGCGCTTTCGCGTTCTGCATCCAAATGACGCCTTTATTTGTTTTGGCGTCGGGTCAAGGCGGTCACCGAGCACAACGAACACTCTGAGAGTGTTATTCGGTGCCCCGCCGAGAGCCGGCGGGGAGAATAGTCCGCCGAACGGTGTTCGGCGGGGGTGTAGCAACTAAGGCGCGGGGCGGGAGACCGCTCCGCGCGTGTTTTGATTTTAACAAAACATCGTTGTCTAGGGCGCGAAAATTTTTGCCTGCGTCGCAAGCAAAAATTTTCGGCGCTGTTCCTTGACAAAAGCGTAGCGATAGCACCGCCATAGGGAGGGTGGGCGGGGCACACTTTTGACGCGCACTCATTCAGGGCGTCCCCGAGCACGACGGTTCTTATTCGGAGGCGGAATAACGCACGGCACGAGTGTGACGTCGCTTGACACGACGTTATCTCATTCGAAGTGGAGCCGCTCACCAAGCGCTCA
>CASDRL010000030.1 GCA_949283145.1 uncultured Clostridia bacterium
CACCTATATCTATTTCAACATAAAAGGCGGCAAGGAAATCGAAGAGATAACCTTCGAAGACACAATAGCCGCTCTCGAAACTGTAAAGGGAGTTCAAACGCGAAGTGACCCGTCCCGCCAGCAAAATCCCACTCTATGAGTGGGATTTTCCATAGCAGGAGCGGAGGGATTCAGGACCCGAAGCTGACGCGAGTTGTTCGGCGGCAATGTCGATCCACGCACATTGCTCGTTGATCCACGGCACCGCGACAAAATTCCCGTACCACATTCGTTTCACCTCACATCCTCGCTATTCCGTCGCGCGTTGCGCTCCTTACGAATCCCTCCGCCTCCGCCACAGCGAAAAAAATGCGAACCCACAGAGTGGGGCGCATTTTTTTCGCTGTGGCGGAGGAGGAACGTGGGGTGCGAACCACGCCGCAAAATGTGTTTATTCGAAGTTCCGTTTTAACGTTGCCGAAAGAGAGGTTTATAGTGAATGCGGCGCGGTTCGGCGGCGCGCTATGCGCGACGCTTTCGCCCTTTCCTTCGGCTTGGAAGGGGAGTGAAGTTTGCCAAAATATTGCCCATACAAAGCTCTATCCTTATGGCGAACATCCCTCCGTCACCATTAGTTTAACACTTACGAACCCGCAAGGGGGCGCATTTTTTTGTTGCCGCAGAGGCGGAACATGGGATGCGAACCCCGCCGCCGCCCACCATTCGGATCCGTTGTTGATATCGACAAAAGATAAACATATTTGTCGGAATGCTTGTGCGCACGAACATAGCGTTTATCTGCGCAATTTTAATACTCAACCCGGAGTTTTGCGAAACCGTGCTCGTTGTGATGAGAGCGCGGCGAGAGTTTTGTCGGGTGGCGAGAGGGACGTCTGCTGCGCGAGAGATGGGCATGTGCGGCTCATGAGAAGGCAGGGGCTGGCCCTTGCGGGTTGGTGCGATCCCGTACTTTTGAGGGCATAGGCGGGTGAGGCGGTGTGCGCGCATTAAAAGGCGAACATAAAATTAAAATTAAAAATTTGATGACTATTTTCGGAACGCTGTTTGACAAATGTCGGGAAATGTGGTTTTATACTCTTAACGGAGGGGGATTTATATGCTCATCCGTATTGATAAGATCGTCAAAAAAACTTGTAAGGCGGGTATTTTATGGAAGATGTGAAAGCCATGGAAAACGGCGACGCCGCGAAGGTCATCGAAAAGCGCAGCATTTGGCACAAGCTTTTCGGCACTTATCCCGGCGACGGCGAAATGCAGCCGAAAGAGGGCATTGCGTACTCTCTGTGCGGCTTCGGTCAGAACCTGATCTGCACCATCATCGGTTCTTATCTGACCGTCTTTATGACGGATGCGATCGGTTACGGTGCGTTGGCGGTCGCGCTGCTCATGCTGTTTGCGCGAATTTACGACGCATTGAACGACCCGATCATGGGCTCCATCGTCGACAGAACGCGCACCCCGTGGGGCAAGTGCCGTCCTTATCTTAAATGGATGGCGATCCCCGTCGCGGTGGTGACCATCCTGTGCTTCCTGCCGTGGTACCCCAACAATCCCGGCGGATTTGCGGCAATGTCCATCATGTACATAATCTGGGGCATGGTGTACACCGTCTGCGACGTGCCTTACTGGGGGCTGAACTCCCGCATGTCCAACGACACTTTCCGCCGCGGCAACCTGCTGACCATAGCGCGTCTGCTGTGCACCGCCGGCGCGGGCATCGTCACCATCGTGGTGCCTCAGGTCACCAGCGGTATGACCGGCACCCTGCAGACCAACATCAACGCTTATCAGGGCATCGTTTCCCAGATCCAGTTCGCGGTGGACAGCGAGGGCGGCGCGATCATCGTTCCCGACCTTGCGGACGTGGACAAGGACGGAGACACCTCCGAAAAATTCTCTCTCAACTTTGACGCGAACCGTGACGGCACGTTTGCGAACATCACCGCAAACTACGGCACTCTCGAAGAATTCATCCTGACCGAGTTCGGCGAGGATTCCGCAGTCTACGACGCGTATCTTGAGGCGAAAGCCGTTTACGAAGGCAAGGACAGCGAAGGTGCCGAGCTGATAAACAAAAAGCCCATGAGCGAATGGACCGCAAGCGACCTTCAGACCATCCTGGACGGCACCCTCAAGGAGAAGCAGGACGACCTCAGCTACATCTACTTCGTGGCTGCGATCATCTGCGTTGCCATCGGTATGCCTCTCTTCTATGTTGGCTTCAAGGGCACGAAGGAGAGGACGAGCGAGCTCGACAACATCAAGCCCCCGTCTCTCAAGCACAATCTCTCCCTGCTGTTCAAGAACAAGCCCCTCATGCTCATCGTCATCTCCGGCATCCTGGGCGCGGCGAGAATGGTCTTCACCTATACGGGCGGACTCTACTTCTGCAAATACGTCCTTGACAGCGTCAACTTCATAGGAATGCACGGCGAAGGTCTCTACACGCTGGTCACCATCGCCATCGTCCCCGGCGGACTCATCGCCTCTCTCATGGTGCCTTACCTCACCAAGAAGATAGGCAAGAAACAGTCCTACATCTGGACGAACATCGCGGGCGGCGTCGCGCTGCTCATCGCGTTCATCGTCGGCATGGCGATCGACAAAGGCAACTATACCTCGACGGCGACCCTCGTCATCGCGCTGCTTGCCATCGTCGTCTCCGGCATCCCGTCCGGTCTTACGAACATCGTTTCCTACGCCATGATCGGCGACACCATCGAGTATCTCGAGCTCAAGACGGGCGAGAGAGCGGAAGGCATCTGCTTCGCGATGCAGACTTTCATCAACAAGATCGGTATGGCGATCGGCGCGTTCATCGGCGTCATGGGCTACTATCTTGCGGGCGTCACCGCCAACAACCCCGGCGCGCTGGACGCGAGCGGCAAGGACGTCATGTGGATCATGCTGATGCTGGTCGCGGCTCTGAGCTTCATCCTCTCCGCCATCCCCATCTTCTTCTACAAGTTCAATGAGAAGGAGCAGCAGGAGGCAGTTGCCGAGATCAAGCGCCGCAACGAGGCTAAACTCGTGGCGGAGGGCGCGGACGGCAGCACCGTCACGGTGGACGAGACCGTCGACACCACCGTCACCTCCGACGGCATCGAGGAAGAGGAGGTCACCGTCACGGTCACCGAGACTCCTCCCGATGATGAGGACAAAGAAGAATAGACCTCAATGGTTTGACGAAAACCCGCCTTTCGAGGCGGGTTTTCCTTTGCGGAAAACAAGAGTTCTCCGCTTTTTTAAGGAGTGCGGGGCCGCTTTCGCCGAAGGGCGGCAACGGCGGGGCAGGACTCGGTTCGTATTATTCCTGTCCGGCATGATGTGCAAAACGGATGAAAACACACGGAAACAGTAGTTTTCGGGGCGCGCGGAGCGCGCGTTTTGCGCGTAAAAATACTTAATTTATAGTTTATAAGAGAACAATAAGATGAGAAAATGTGCGTCAAGCGTTTGCCAATCCGTGCGTTTGGGAATATAATCGTCTTCGACAAGTCGGAGGAGCCATGTCTAAAGGGACACAGATCACCGCAAATAAGAGGAAAAAGATGATCGCAATCGCGGTCGTCGCCGTCATATTTGTCGCGCTCGTCGTGGGCATCGTGCTCACCGACCCTCTTTACACCAACCCCGAAGACATCTCCGAAGTGATGAGCGACGCCGTCCTGCACGGCGAGAACAAGATCTCTTTGTTCGGGCTCGAGGTCAACCCCTCTCTCATTTCCGCTATCGCGGTGACCATTTTGCTTCTCGCGTTCGCCGCCGCGGTGCGCATATTCGCCGTTCCGCGCTTCAAGCGCATACCCGGCAAATTCCAACTTTTCATCGAGACGATAGTCGGGCTCTTCGACGGGCTCGCAAAGGGCAACAGCCCCCACCGCAACGGCTTCCTCGGCGCGTACATCTTTGCCGCGGGGTGCTACATCTTCGTGGGCACCGTGTTCGAGCTCGTCGGCATCCCCGTGGTCTCCACCACGGGACATTCGATCTCTCTTCCCGCGCCGCTTGCGGACATCAACGCCGCCATCGCGCTCGGCTTCCTCTCCTACTTCGTCATCCTCTCGGGCGGCATAGCAGGGGCGGGTCTCAGGGGAGTGGGGCGCACTCTGAAAGATTTCTCTCTGCCCATCTCCATGAGCTTCCGTCTCTTCGGCGCCATGCTCTCCGGGCTGCTCGTCACCGAGCTCGTCTATTATTATCTCGCGTTGAGCTTCGTGCTGCCCGTCATCGTCGGGGTGCTGTTCACGCTCATGCACGCGCTCATACAGACTTACGTCCTGGTCATGCTGACTTCGCTGTTCTACGGCGAGGTCTCGGAACCCTATCACAAGAAAAAGAAGGAACGCAGACGCGCGCGTCACTCTCACGGCAGCGCGCAGACCGCCGTTCAAGAGGTTTGATATGAAAAAAGCGATCAATCTGAAGATCATTGCCGCAGCAGTCATGCTCATCGTGGCTCTCGCAGCCCTCGGAGTCGTCCTCGGCATCGTGTTCACCGGTGATGTCGCGGCAGCCGAGCCCGAAGCGGGCACCGATGTCGTGACGGAGGCGGAAGGCGAGGCGGGCGACGCCGTTCAGGCTCCCGCGGAGGATGAGGATCCCGCCGCTCCCGCAGAGGACAACAAGGGCATGATCGCTTTCGCGGCGGCGATCGCCGTCGGCGTCGCTGCGGCGGCAGGCGCCATCGCCATGGGCATCGCCATCGCGAAGTCCAACGAGAGCATCGCGCGTCAGCCCGAGGCGAAGAACGACATCCGTTCCGGCATGATGCTCGGACTCGTCTTCATCGAGACCGCCATCATCTACGCGCTCATCGTCGCCATCCTCCTCATCTTCGTACTTTAAGGAGCGGATATGCCTCTCAACATCGATTGGCAGCAGATCCTGCTGCATCTTCTCAATTTTCTCATTCTCGGCGTAGGGCTTTACCTGCTGCTTTATAAGCCTGTCAAGAAGTTTATGAAGAAGAGAGAGGACGCCTATGCCGAGCGCGAGGAAAAGACCGAAGCGGCTCTTAGTGACGCCGAGCGTTCGCGCGAGGAATACGCCGAAAAACTTTCCCGCGCCGATGACGAGATAAGCACGATGAAAAAGCAGGCGACCGTCGAGACCGCAGCTCTCCAAGCCGAAAAGCTCAGACAGGCGCAGACCGAGGCGGACTCCATCGTCGCAGACGCCCGCAAAAAGGCTGCGGAAGAGCACGACAAGATCATTTCCGGCGTGAGCACCGACATCCGCGACCTCGTCAGCGATATGGCGCAGAAAGTCGTCATGACTTCGAGCGTGGACGAGGCTTATGAGCAATTCCTGTCCGACGTCGAAGAGGAAGAGAAGAATGGAAAAGAATAAAGCGCTACTTTACTCCGCATCCAAGCCCGACGACGCGCAATATGCGCGTTTCGCCGCATTCCTCAAAAGAAAGTACGGCGAGGACACGGAGCTTAAGTGGGTGGAGAGCGATATGTTCCCGGGCGGGTTCCGCCTGGAGGTCGCGGGCGATGTCTACGACTGGAGCGTGGGCGGCAGGTTCAAGCAGCTCAAACGCAAGCTCGGTCTGATCTCCGCAAGCAGCGACAACATAATACCTCTCATCCGCCAGGCGATCGAGGAGTGGTCGCCCGAGGCGCGCGCCGAAGAGACTGGCACCGTGCTTTCCGTCGGCGACGGCATCGCCAGAGTGGACGGGCTCGCGCACGCCACTTACGGCGAGATCGTCATCTTCGAGTGCGGAGTGAAGGGCATGGTGCAGGAACTCCGCCCGGACAGCGCGGGCGTGATCATGTTCGGCGACAGCCGCGACGTTGCGGCGGGAAGCGCCGTGCACCGCACGGGCAAGACCGCGGGCGTCCCCGTAGGGGACGGCTTCCTCGGCAGAGTGATCAACGCGCTCGGCGAGCCCGTGGACGACGAGGGTGCGATCGAAGCGGACGGCTATCGTCCCATCGAATGTCCCGCGCCCGGCATCGTCGATCGCCAGCCCGTCAACAAGCCCATGGAGACGGGGCTGCTCGTCGTGGACGCCCTATTCCCCATCGGCAGGGGTCAGCGCGAACTCATCATCGGGGACAGACAGACGGGCAAGACCGCCATCGCCCTCGACACCATCATCAATCAGAAGGGAAAGGGCGTCATCTGCATCTATGTCGCCATAGGGCAGAAGACCTCCTCCGTCGTGCGGCTTGCCGATATGCTGAAACGCTACGGCGCCCTCGATTACACCGTCATACTCACCGCGGGCGCGGGGGAGTCCGCTCCCATGCAGTATATCGCCCCCTATGCGGGCTGCGCGCTTGCGGAATATTTCATGTATTCGGGCAAGGACGTCTTGATCGTCTATGACGACCTGAGCAAACACGCGGTGGCGTACCGCACCTTGAGCCTGCTTTTGGAGCGCGCTCCCGGGCGCGAGGCTTATCCCGGCGACGTCTTTTATCTCCATTCCAGACTGTTGGAGCGCGCCGCGCACCTCTCCGACGAGCTCGGCGGGGGCAGCATGACCGCGCTTCCCGTCGTCGAGACCCAGGCGGGCGACGTCTCCGCCTATATCCCCACCAACGTCATCTCCATCACGGATGGGCAGATATTCCTCGAGAGCGAACTCTTCTTCGAGGGACAGCGCCCCGCCGTCAACGTCGGTCTTTCCGTCTCGCGAGTGGGCGGCAACGCGCAGACGCAGGCGGTGAAAAAGGCGGTCGGGTCCCTTCGTCTCGACCTTGCGCAATACCGCGAGATGGAGGTCTTCATGCAGTTCGCGGGCGATCTCGACGAGCTCACGCGCAAGCAGCTCTTCTACGGGCAGGGGCTCATGAGACTGCTGCGCCAGCCGCAATGCAAGCCCTATACGCAGGCGCAGGAAGTGCTGTTGCTGGTGTGCGCGCTCGGGCACGTCTTCGAGAGCGTCCCGCCCGCCCGCATCAACGCCGAGGCGGAGAAGCTCATCGCCGCGCTCGAGGAGAGACACCCCGAGTTTTCGGCGGAGATCGCGGACACGGGCAAACTTTCGCCCGAACTCAAAGAGAATATCCTTAAGGCGGCGAACGCCGTCATGGCGGAGTCCAAATGAGCGGCATCGCGGAGATAAAGCACAGGATCGCGAGCGTCCGTGACACCAAGAAGATCACGAACGCAATGTATCTCATCGCGTCCACTAAGGTGCGCAAGGCGAAGAACGACCTCGAGCGCACCCTGCCTTATTTTTCCGCGATACAGGGCGAGATCGCCGACATTTTTGCCGGCGTGCCGGAGCTTGAGAGCATCTATTTCGATGTGTCCGCACGCGAGGAGCCTCGGACGAAAGGCGGCTGCGGCATCCTCGTCATCACGGCGGACAAGGGGCTTGCCGGCGCCTACAACGCCAATGTCCTGAAAAGCGCGCAGGCGCTGCTCCGGGAGCATCCCGACAACCGTCTCTTCGTCGTCGGGGAGTACGGCAGGCAATATTACAAAAACCACGGAGTGCCTTTCGTCGAAGAGTTCGACTACACCGCGCAGGATCCGACCCTCCACCGCGCGCGAGAGATCTGCGACATCCTGCTGCCCAAGTACGAGTCCGGGGAGCTTGACGAGATCTTCGTCGTCTACACGGATTTCGGGGGCGGGCGGTCGGAGCATGTGTACGCAAAACGCCTGCTGCCCATCGAGAGGACGGAAGGGAAGCGCGACGATGCGCATTTCGAGTTCGAGCCCTCCGCGGAAGAGGTGCTCGCCGGCATAGTGCACAGCTATGTCGCGGGGTTTGTCTACAGCGCGCTCGTGGACAGCTATTGCTGCGAGCAAAACGCGCGTATGGTGGCGATGCTCGGCGCCGACAACAACGCCGAGGAGATCCTCTCCGAGCTCTCCTTGGAGTTCAACCGCGTCAGACAAGCCGCCATCACCCGCGAGATCACCGAGATCACCTCGGGTGCCAAAGCCATGCAGAACAAGGGAGCAAAACGATGAAAGAAGGTGTGATCATCAGGATCTCCGGTCCCGTCGTGGACGTCGGTTTCGAAGGGGGGCTCCCCCTCCTCAAAGACGCCCTCGAAGCGGTGACCCCGGACGGCAAGACCAAGGTCATGGAAGTGGCGCAGCACCTCGACGACAGCAGCGTACGCTGCGTGATGCTGTCCGAGAGCGAGGGGCTCTCGCGCGGCATGAGAGTGCGTGCGACGGGCGGCTCCATCACCGTCCCCGTCGGCGAAGTCACGCTGGGCAGGATGTTCAATGTCCTCGGCGACCCCATTGACGGCGAGGGCGACCTCCCCGCCGACACCGAGCGCATGAGCATCTACCGTCCCGCCCCCTCATTCTCCGAGCAGAGTTCCGCGGTGGAGATCCTCGAGACGGGCATCAAAGCCATCGACCTTCTGGAGCCCTATTCCAAGGGCGGCAAGATCGGTCTCTTCGGCGGCGCGGGCGTGGGCAAGACCGTCCTCATCCAGGAGCTTATCCACAACGTCGCCACCAAGCACGGCGGCTATTCCGTCTTCACGGGCGTGGGCGAGCGCAGCCGTGAGGGCAACGAGCTCTGGACGGAGATGAACGAGAGCGGCGTTGCGGAAAAGACCGCACTAGTCTTCGGACAGATGAACGAGTCTCCCGGCGTGCGTATGCGCGTGGGGCTCGCGGGCCTCACCATGGCGGAGTTCTTCCGCGATGTGCGTCACAAGGACGTTCTGCTGTTCATCGACAACATCTTCCGCTTCGTGCAGGCGGGCAGCGAAGTCTCCACGCTTCTCGGCAGGATGCCTTCCGCCGTCGGCTATCAGCCCACCCTCGCGGAGGAGATGGGCGAGCTGCAGGAGCGCATCACTTCCACCAAGGAAGGTTCCGTCACTTCCGTGCAGGCGGTCTACGTCCCCGCGGACGACCTCACCGACCCCGCACCCGCGACCACCTTCACTCACCTCGACGCCACCACCGTGCTCAGCCGCAAGATCGCGGAGCAGGGCATCTATCCCGCCATCGACCCCCTCGGCTCTTCCTCCCGCATCCTCACGGAGGAGATCGTGGGCGCGGAACACTACCGCGTCGCGCGACAGGTGCAGGAAGTGCTGCAAAAGTATAAAGAGATCCAGGACATCATCGCCATCCTCGGCATGGAGGAACTCAGCGACGAGGACAGGCTCACCGTCGCGCGTGCGAGAAAGATCCAGCGTTTCCTCTCTCAGCCTTTCTTCGTTGCGGAGAAATTTTCGGGCAACGAAGGGAAGTACGTGTCCCTCGCGGACACCGTGCGAGGCTTTGCCGCCATCGTGGACGGGGAAGTGGACGATCTGCCCGAATCGGCGTTTTATAACGTCGGAACGATCGATGAAGCCGTCAAAAAGGCGGAAACCCTCAAAGGCGGGCTCGGCAAATGAACACCTTTTCTCTTCGCGTCTATGCCGCCGACAAGCCGTTTTTCG
>CASDRL010000031.1 GCA_949283145.1 uncultured Clostridia bacterium
GACCTGGCTGTGGTTCAAGGGGATCTGCTCATAGGTGTCGACGTCCATGAAGTAGTAGAACTCGCCGTCGTTGTAGAGATATTCCATCGTCTTGGTCTCGATGTGGGCGAGGTCGAATTTTTCGGTGGGGTTGAAGGTCTTTTCGAGAACGCTGCCGGTGACGACGTTCTTCATCTTGGTGCGGACGAAAGCCGCGCCCTTGCCGGGCTTGACGTGCTGGAAATCCACCACGGTCATGATGTTGTTCTCGTAGAGGAACGTGACTCCCTTGCGGAGGTCGCCTGCCATGATTTGTGCCATAAATTTATCTCCTGTCCTTGATTTCTTATCGGAGCGTGAGCAGCTCCGTATTGTGTCTGCTGAAAGGTCTGCCCTCGCCCACGAGCACCATATCCTCGATGCGCACTCCCATGCGCCCCGGGATGTAGATGCCGGGCTCGACGGTGACCACCTGTCCCGCGAGCAGAGTCTCCTCGCTCTTGGGGTTCAGAGTCGGGGGCTCGTGGATCTCCCGCCCGACGCCGTGTCCCGTGCCGTGGATGTATTGCTCTCCGTAGCCCGCAGCCGCGATGATGTCGCGCGCGGCGGCGTCCGCCGCTCTGCACGTCACTCCGGGAGCGACCCGAGCCATGCCCGCCTCCTGCGCCTCATAGACGATGTCGTAGACGCGGCGCTGCTCCTCGTCGATGTCGCCGAAAGCGAAGGTGCGGGTGAAATCGGAGCAATAGCCTCCCACCACCGCGCCCATATCGACGGTGACCAGCATCCCGCGCTCGAGACGCTTGTCCGTGGGGACGTGGTGCGGCTCCGCGCCGCTCTCGCCGAAGGCGACGATGGTGTCGAATGAGACGCCTTCCGCCCCCAGCCGCAAAGTCTCGCGGAGGATGAGGTCGGCAAGTTCTCTTTCCGTCACGCCTTCGCGCACGCTCTCGAGCAGGCGGTCGTAGACGTCGTCCGTGACCGCCGCCGCACGGCGCATGAGCGCGAGCTCTTCCGCGCTCTTCACACGATCATTTTGCATAGTCCACGCTTCTCACTTCGCGGATGACGTTGACCTTGATCTGTCCGGGATATTCCAGTTCGTTCTCGAGCTTCTCGGCGATCTCGCGCGCGAGGAACACCGTCGCGGAGTCGTCCACCTGCTCGGGCTTGACCATGACGCGGATCTCGCGTCCCGCCTGCACCGCGAAGGTCTGCTCCACCCCGTCGAAGGACTTGGCGATGTCCTCGAGCTTCTCGATGCGCTTGACATAGTTCTCGAGCGACTCGCGTCTCGCGCCCGGACGGGCGGATGAGATGGCGTCCGCCGCCTGGACGAGCACCGCCGCGATGGTCTCGGGCTCGATGTCGTTGTGGTGCGCTGCGATGGCGTGGATGACGTCGCCGTGCTCCTTATAGCGCTTGGCGAGCTCCACACCGATCTGGATGTGCGTGCCCTCCACTTCGTGGTCGACGGCTTTGCCGATGTCGTGCAGCAACCCCGCGCGCTTTGCGACCTTGGGGTCGATGCCGAGCTCCTGCGCCATCAGAGAGGCGAGGAAACTGACCTCGAGAGAATGCTTCAAGACGTTCTGTCCGTAGCTGGTGCGGTATTTCAGCCTGCCGAGGATCTTGACAAGCTCGGGATGCAGGCCGTGCACGCCCGCCTCGAACACCGCCTCTTCGCCCGCTTCTTTGATGGAGGCGTTGACTTCCTTTCTGACCTTGTCCACCACTTCCTCGATGCGGGCGGGATGGATGCGTCCGTCGGCGATGAGCTTCTCGAGAGTGAGACGCGCCACTTCGCGCCTGACGGGATCGAAACTGGAAAGAGTGATTACATCCGGGGTATCGTCGATGATGAGGTCGACGCCCGTCGCGGACTCGAGAGCACGGATGTTCCTGCCCATGCGTCCGATGATCCTGCCCTTCATCTCGTCGTTGGGGAGGGCGACGACGCTGACGGTGTTCTCCGTCGCGTGGTCCGCCGCGCAACGCTGGATGGCGGTGGCGATGATGTTCTGTGCTTCGCGGACGGCGTTCTCTTTCGCTTCCGCTTCGATGGCTTTCGCCTCGGCTGCCGCGCCCTTCTTGACGTCGTCGAGGAGCGCCTCTTTAAGCTCCGCCGAAGCCTCTTCCTTGGTCATGCCCGCGACCCTTTCCAGCTCGCGCTGCATGATCTCCTGCGAATGATTGAGCTCTTCCTCGATGGCTTTCAGCCTGTCGCGATGCTCTTCGATGCCCTTTTGGGCTTTCTCGACCTCGGCGAGTTTCTTGTCGAGGGCGTCCTCTTTCTTGTTGAGGTTCTCCTCCTTGCGGTCGATGGCGTTCTCCTTTTGGAGGAGGCGGTTTTCCGTCCGCTGCCAGTCCGCTCTGCGTTCCTTGGTCTCGCGCTCGAACTCTGCGCGAAGTTTGTTTTGTTGTTCTTTGGCTTCCAGAAGACCGTCTTTTCTGATGGCTTTTGCCTCAAGCCCGGCTTCTTCGAGGATCCTTGCCGCTTCTCTTTTTGCCACACCGATCTTGTTCTGCGAATACAATCTGTATGCGACCAGCCCGACTGCCGCGCCGACGGCGAGGGCTGCGATTGCAATCCCGACGACAGGTCCGGCTTCGAGTGCGGCAAGCAATAAACTCATACTGCTTGTCATCGAATGACCTCTCCGTGTATATAATCAAGGCGCCGCGGGAGCTCCGCTCGGGCGCACGCCCGCACCTTGTCGATAATAGTATATACAATAACCATACATTAGTCAAGTTATAGTCTTAAATCAAAGCTAAATATTGCGGTGCGGAAAAAGACAAAGACATCATGTAGTGGGCAGGGCTTTTCCTCCGGGACACACGCACTCCGGGAAACCGATCGGCGGAGATCGCCGACCGCACGCATCTTAAAATTTGCAAGCGCGCTCGGAGAATATCACGACAACGCCCGCACGACTCTCTCCGGACACGGAAAAAGCGGGTCGAACCCGCTTTTTTAAGAACAGACAGCCGTACGGACGCACGGCGGTCTTGATTGCGGAAGATCTCCGCCGCTAGCGGCGGAGAGATAAGGTTTGAGGTTCAGATGAGCTCGTACTTTTCGCGGATCTTGTGGTCGATGTCCTCCGCGATGTCGGGGTTTGCGCGCAGGAATTCGATGGCTTTCTCTCTGCCCTGCCCGATCTTCTCGTCGTTGTAGCTGAACCAGCTGCCGCTCTTTTGGATGAACCCGTTCTGCACGCCGAGGTCGATGAGACAGCCGAGGCTGGAAATGCCCGTGCCGTACATGATGTCGAACTCCGCCACTTTGAAGGGGGGCGCCACCTTGTTTTTGACTATCTTCGCCTTGACGCGGTTGCCGATGATGTCGCTGCCGTCCTTGAGGGACTCGGTGCGCCTGACATCGATGCGGACGGAAGCGTAAAATTTGAGCGCCTTGCCGCCCGTGGTGGTCTCCGCGCTGCCGTAGACGACGCCGACCTTCTCGCGCAGCTGGTTGATGAAGATGATGGAGCAGCCCGTCTTGGATGTGACCGCCGTGATCTTGCGCAGCGCCTGAGACATCAGCCTTGCCTGCAGACCGACGTGGCTGTCGCCCATCTCGCCGTCGATCTCCGCCTGAGGGGTGAGCGCCGCGACGGAGTCCACGACGACGAGGTCGATGGCGCCGCTCCTGATGAGCATCTCCATGATGGCGAGGGCTTGGTCGCCGCTGTCGGGCTGGGAGATGTAGAGGTCCTCGAGATGCACGCCGAGCTTTGCCGCATAAGACGGATCGAGAGCGTGCTCCGCGTCGATGAACGCCGCCGTGCCGCCCGCCTTCTGCACCTCAGCCACGATGTGGAGCGCGACGGTGGTCTTTCCCGAAGACTCGGGCCCGTAGATCTCGATGATCCTGCCCTTGGGGATGCCGCCTATGCCGAGCGCGATGTCGAGGGTGAGACAGCCCGTAGAGATCGCCTCCACCTTCTGCACGACGTTGTCGTCGAGGCGCATGACGGCGCCCTTGCCGAACTGCTTTTCGATCTGCGCAAGCGCGAGTTCCAACGGGTTTCCATTGCCTTTTTCTGCCATGATATTCTCCTTTCGCCGCGGCGTTGCGGGTCGTCCCCCCGCCCGCCGTTTGTGCGGATGTACTGTTTTATATCGCAAAACGGTGAGATAAACCGCCGTTTGTGCTCAAAGTTGAAGTATGTCGCCGCGCAGATAGCGCACCAGGTAATAGAGCGCGAGGTTCGCCGCCGACATCCTGATCCTGTTGCGGTCGCCGGAAAGGTGCTTCTCGAACACGGGGATGAACTCGCCCGCACCCACCGCGATGTACACAAGCCCCACCGGCTTTCCTTCATCGCCCTGAGGACCCGCGAGCCCCGTCGTTGCAAGCCCTATGTCCGCGGGGCGTTCGACGATCCCTTTCACCATCGCGTACGCCGTCTCGCGGCTGACCGCGCCGTATGCGCCGAGCAGCGCCTTGGGGATGTGCAGCCTGTTCATCTTGGAGCCGCGGTTGTAGCACACGACGCCTTCATAGAAGTTGGCGCTGATGCCGGGCACCCGCGTGAGGCGGGAGCATATCTCCCCTCCCGTCAGGCTCTCCGCAACGGAAAGGATCCTGCCGTTGATGGAAAGCAGCTGCGCCGCAAGCTCATGCAGCTCTCTGTCCTCTGCGGAATAGACCTGCTCCGAGAAGATGTTGTACACCCTGCTCTTCACGGCGTCGAAACTCTTTTTATCGAGCTCCGAGGTCATGGTGATCTTCACGTCGAGGCAATTCTCCTCCACCTCGAAGTCCACGCCAAGCCCCGCTACTTCGCTCAGAGCCTCGCAGGTCTCGTCACAGTCGAGACCGCATATCTTCATCACTTCGCGGATCATCGTGTCACCAGCCGCGCGTAAAGCGCGTCATAGTCCGACAGGCTTGCCGCCATCTTCCTGCGCCCGGGGTTTATCTCGTCCTCTTCGCCGAGAAGTCCGCACGCCGCGATGATGTCGAAGATCTCGTGCGCGCGCTCGAAACCCACCGACATCTTCCTTTCGAGGAATATGACGCTGAGACTGCCGTACATCGCGCCTATCCTTATCGCAGGGAGCAGCGTCCCCGTCATGTATCCGTCCGCGCCTATGGGCTTGAACGCCTTATCCTCCTCGACAAGGGGGAGATAGTCCTGCGCGTATTCCGCTTTGCGTTTTTCCGCCGCGGCGGCTTCCGTGCCGCTGCCGGTGTAGGGATAATACTTTTTGTCTTTGCCGCCGAGCACGCCCATCACGCGGAGAGCGCACACGAGTTTCGCCGCCGTGGGGATGTGCACCCCGACAGCCTTGGCGAGCTTTTTTTCGTTCACCCTGCCCTCTGCCGCGGCATACTCCGCCGCTCTTGCGACAAGCCCGAAAAAGGTGTCGTTTTCCTTGATGATCCCGCCGCTCATTTCTCCGCCTCTGCGCTGCTCGCGGCGCCGTCACCCGACACACTCTCTTCCGCGCTCTTCCCGCCGTCCTTCACTGTGTCCGCAAGGACGTGCTTGTTCTTCACGAGATAGCGCACTCCGGAGAACACGGTGAGCACCGCGCCGAGATAGAAAACGATCTCGCCTATCCACATGATGACCTCGTTCACGCCCGCGAGGATGAGGAACGCCACGCCGACGTCGAGGAGCACCGTCTTCACCTTGCCGTAGATGTCCGCGGCGAGCACCAGCCCTTTGGAAGCCGCGACCGCGCGGAAAACGCTGACCGTGAGCTCGCGGGTAAGAATGAGACCGCCGAGCAGCGCGATGACCAGCCCGTCATAGTGGAAGAGATCGAAATCGCGGAAATATACGATGAGGAAGAGCATCACCACGATGACGATCTTGTCCGCGAGAGGGTCGAGAAATTTGCCCAGCGCAGACACGGTGTTGGTCTTGCGTGCGATGTGTCCGTCCACGAAGTCCGTGGAGCACAAAATGGCAAAAAGCACACATGAAACTATCAAAAGAGGCAGATAAACCGTCTCTTCGAGCATCCCGACTATGTAGAGGACTACGGTCGGAATGATGAGGAATATCCTTGCCAGAGTGATCTTGGTCGCGAGTGTCATACAGTTCTCCCGATGATGTCTATCCCGTCGCGGGACACCGCTTCGACGGTGTAGAACTCCCCTGCGCGCACCTCTTCGTCCGAGGTGAAATAAACGACGCTGTCCACGTCCGGGGTCTGCCGTTCGGTGTGTCCGACGAAACATTGCCTGTCATAATCTATGCCGTCCGCAAGCACTTTCAGGCTGCTCCCGACAAGGGAAGCGGCATTGCGCTCGATGACTTCGTTCTCTATGGCGCGCAGCTCGTCCGCACGCGCCTGTTTCACGTCCTCGGGAAGGTGCCCGCGCATCCTGTCTGCGGGAGTCCCCTCCTCGCGGGAATAGGCGAACACGCCCGCAAAATCTATCCCCGCATCGCGGATGAACTCCGCAAGCCTGCGGTGCGCTTCCTCGCTCTCCCCCGGAAAGCCGGAGATGAAAGAGGTGCGCATTGTGATGCCCGCCGCCTTTATCTTGCCGACAAGTTCCCGCGTGAGCCTCTCGTCCGTGTGACGGTTCATGCGTTTCAGCACGCCGCTGTCCACGTGCTGGAGAGGTACGTCCATATATTTGCACACTTTGGGCTCGTTCGCGACGAACGCGATGAGTTCGTCATCCACCATCTCGGGCTCGAGATAGAGGAGACGGATCCACTCGAAATCCATCTTTTCGAGTTCGCGCACGAGCTCGATGAGGTGTGGCTTGCCGTCGAGGTCCACGCCGTAACGCGTGACGTCCTGTGCCACCAGGATGAGCTCCTTCACGCCGTCGTCCGAGAGCTTCCGCGCCTCTGCAAGGAGGTCTTCCGGTCTTTCGGAGCGGTATTTGCCGCGTATGGACGGGATGGCGCAGTAGGTGCAGAAATTGTTGCACCCTTCCGCGATTTTTAGATAGGCGTAATGATAGGGCGTGGTGAGCACGCGGTCGGAATAATAATCGTCGCCGCCGCCGCGGCAGAATATCCTGTCGCCGCGCTCGATCTTCCCGATCGCCCCCGCGATCTCGTCATAATCCGCAACGCCGAAAAAGGCGTCCACTTCCGGGAGCTCCTCTTCAAGGCTCTCCATATACCTCTCGGGCAGGCACCCCGTGACGATGAGCTTCTTGCCCTCTCCCCTCTTCTTGGCTTCCGCCGCGGAGAGGATCTCGTCTATGGCTTCGTTCTTGGCGTCCTCGGTGAAAGCGCAGGTGTTGACGATGAGGATGTCCGCCTCCTCCTCCGAGGAAACGACGGTATGCCCCGCGGCAACCAGCCGCGCGATCATCTTCTCGCTGTCAACCCTGTTCTTGTCGCACCCGAGCGACACAACTCCGATCTTCATCTTACGTTTTCCGTGCGGCAGAGCCGCATCCTCTCATTCCTCTTCGTCTTCTTCGTCGTCGGACTCTTCATCATCCTCGTCGTCATCGGACTCATCGTCCTCGTCATCATCGTCGGACTCGTCGTCGTCATCATCCGCGTCGTCTTCCTCTTCGTCGTCATCGGACTCATCGTCCTCGTCGTCAATGTCTTCTGCGGAGGAAAACTCGACGTCTTCTTTGTCGTCGGCGCCGTCATCTTCGGAGATGTCTTCAAGGTCGTCTTCGGGCGCTTCTTCGCTCTTTGACGCGACATCCTCTTCCGGCGCACCTACGAGTTCCGCATCAGCCTCTCCGTCATCGGCAGTCTCCGCCTGCTCGCCGCACACGGTATACCCGCCGTTCTCGAACTTTATCAGATCTCTTTCCTTCATGATGTCGAACAGCTTTGCCGCTCTCGGGAACCCGAGCCCCAGCTTCCTCTGCACGGCGGCGATGCCGATGACATCGCCCGCGCGCTTTCCGTCCAACGCTTTTTCGATGAGTTCGTCCGTGTCCGTCCGTGTCTCCGCAGCGGGCGTGACGGGCGCGCTCTCCGCGCCGCTCACCGACACGGCGCTTTCCGAAACGACGGACGCGAACGCCCTTTCACGCTCATTTGACACCGCTGCCGCGATGTGTTTGCCGGAGAGCCTGCCTCTGAGATCCATGCTCATGATCTCCGCCGCTCCGCCGTTTTCGGTGAGCCGGATATCCTCGTCGCCGTTCAGAGTCGCGGCGATGCTGCTTATCGCGTCCCGGGTCAGCCCCGTGACCACCATAGGCTTGCCTGCGAGTCTGGCACGTACGGCAAGCGTCACCGCCTGCGCGGTCTCGCCCGCGTCCGCGCCCGAAAGGTCTCCCACGCGCACGATGAGCATATCGCCCGTGCCCGCAGCCACCTGATAGCCCGCGTCAACAAGCGCGGCAAGCTCTTTGCCGAAAGCCGCTTCGTCCCTTTCCTTTCCTATGCGGACAATGCCTATCCTCATATTTCATCTCCTTTCCGCTCTGCCGGCGCAAAGTTCCGTATTCCGGACGAAAAGGTTATTCCTCTCCGTCCCCTTCGTTCTCATCCTCGGCTCCGCCGTTTTCCAGCGCGTCGATCTCCGCCTCGGTGATGCACACTCTGTTCTTCTTGTCGTCGCCCGTCGGCGCGATGAGATGTTCCTCGACCATGAAATCGAACAGCTTTGCCGCACGCGGGAACCCGAGCCCCAGCTTGCGCTGCATCCCGGAGATGGTGACGGGCGAACCGTCCAGCCCTAGCCTCAGTGCCTTGATGACCTCGGGAGGCACACCGCCGTCGTTTTTCGGCTTCTTTTCGGAAGACGCGGCGGGCGCTTCCTCCTCTTCCTCCTTGAAGATGGCGTCCTTCACGCTCGCGTCGAAATAAGCCTCGTTGTGATCCTTGACGTAATTCACGACGTCCGCGATCTCCTGATCGGTGATGAGCGCGCCCTGCATACGGATGGGCAACGAGGACTTTGGCGTGAGATAGAAAAGATCACCGTGTCCGAGCAGCTTCTCCGCGCCGCCGGAGTCCATGACCGTGCGGGAGTCCGCAATGGAGGAAAGAGTGAGCGCGACCCTGGTGGGCAGGTTGTTCTTGATGGTGCCGCTGATGACATCCACGGAGGGGCGCTGAGTGGCGAGCACGAGGTGTATGCCGGCGGCACGCGCGAGACGCGCGAGACGGTTGATCGCCTCTTCCACCGCCTTCTTACCCGTCGCCATGAGGTCGGCGAGCTCGTCGACGATGATGACGATGCGGGGCATCTTTTCGGAGCCCATCTGCTCGCAGTTGCGGTTGTATTCGTCGATGTCGCGGTAGTGCATGGAGGAGAAATACTCTATCCTGCGCTGCATCTCGCCGATCGCCCAGTTGAGGGCGCGGATGGCTTTGTCCGCGGCAAAGATTATCTCATCCAGCATGAGGTGCGGGATGCCTTCGTATTTGGTGAACTCCACCATCTTGGGGTCGATCATGATGAAACGCACCTCGTCGGGAGACGCCCTGAACAGCATGCTCATGATGATGGAATGCACGAATATGCTCTTGCCCGAACCCGTCGTGCCCGCGATGAGGATGTGCGGGAAATCCTTGATGTCCGAGGTGTAGATGGTGCCGTAGAGGTCTTCGCCCAGCGCGCAGGTGGTGGGAGTGGGCGCCGCGTTGTAGGCGGGCGCTTCGAGCAGCTCTCTCATCCTCACGATGCGGCGGTGCTTGTTGGGCACCTCGATGCCGATGGCGTTCTGCCCCGGGATGGGCGCGAGGATGCGGACGCTCTTCTCCTCCATCTTCATCGCGATGTCGTTCTC
>CASDRL010000032.1 GCA_949283145.1 uncultured Clostridia bacterium
CTTCGGGCTTTCCTCCCCCGTGTCCGAAAGGGCTTCACTCCTCCTAAAATGCGGGACTAACTTTCCGTCTCTTGAAAAAAGTTTGGGTCTCGCACTTGCATAATCGAGCGGCGAACAGTACTCACTGAGAACCCGGCACGGGAGGAGGAATTCGGCACTCGCAAATTAAAGCCCGTGTCTATTTGAGTTTACGGCGTTGCTCGGCGCTCACTTAGCGCGCCGCGACTTGCAAGCGTGGGCGAAAATTCGCCCACGGTGCAAGTTTGGCTGAGCGGCGCGTAATTCCGTCTTCGAACGAGAGACGTATAGTTCAAGCCCACCCGCCCAAGGTGTACGTTAAGTTGTGCGTCGTGTTCAAACAGCGCTTCATCAAAGTGTGCATTGCCACGTCTCCGAATGAGTGCATATTTTGCGGGCGGAATATGGGGAATTATGTTGTAGCACCATGGGGCTATTAGTTCGGGGCAGAGGTGTGAAACTTTATAATTAGTTTATTCTTTATTAGGGCGGGCGCGCGCGTGCGTATATAATTAGGCTTGCGCGGGGCTCGGGGAGTGAGGATGAAACTTCTGGAGGATCGCATCCTTGCCGACGGGAAGGTGTTCCCGGGCGAGGTGCTCAAAGTGGGCGGCTTTCTCAATCATCTTGTCGATGACAGCCTTCTTGAGGAGATCGGAAAGGAGATCCACGCGCTCTTCGGCGACAAGAACGTCACCAAACTCATGACCATCGAAGCATCGGGCATCGCGATCGCTTGCTATGCGGCAAGACACTTCCACGCCCCGGTGCTTTTTGCTAAGAAATCCAAGACTTCCAACATATCTTCCGATTGCTACACCGCAGAGGTGAAGAGCTACACGCACGGCAACGTCAACACCGTCTTTGTGGAGAAGGAGTATCTCCGCGCCGAGGACAGGGTGCTCATCATTGACGATTTTCTCGCGCACGGAGAGGCACTACGCGGGCTTATATCGCTGGTGCATCAGGCGGGCGCGACGCTGGTGGGGTGCGCGGCGGCGATCGAGAAGGGCTACCAGGGCGGGGGAGACGGTCTCCGCGCCGAGGGTTATGACGTGAAGTCCCTCGCCATCATCGAGAAGATGTCCGACGACGGGACCATCGTGTTCAGAGAGCAGTAAAAAAGCCGAAAGGCATAAAATACGGAGGTTTTTATGAAGAAGAAAATTGTGGCGCTCGTGCTCGTTATCGCACTCGTCGCATCCCTCGCCATCGCGCTCGCCGCGTGCAATAACAAGAGCGGAAATAATGATGACGGCGCGTCGATCAACCTCGCTCCCGATTATTCCACCATCGGTGACGTGGCTGGCAAGAGCATAAAGGTCGGCATCATTTTGATCGGCGATGAGACGGAAGGCTATTCCGAAGCTCACATCAACGGCATCGATACCGCGGCCGAAAAGATCGAAGAGGCCGGCGGCAATGTGGAGATTATCTACAAGAAGTCTCAAGGTGAAGATCCTGCAAACATCACCAATTCCGCAGGTGAGCTGATCGCAGCGGGCTGCACGCTCGTGATCACGAACAGCTATGGTCACGAAGCGGCGATCCTCCCCGTCGTCAGAGAGAACCCCAACATCACTTTTATCACAATGACCGGTGATCAGGCGGCAAAGAGCGGTCTGAGCAACCTCAAGAATGCATTCACGAAGATCTTCGAGTCTCGTTATGTTGCCGGCGTCGTTGCAGGCTACAAGCTTAAAGAACTGGTCGATGGAGATAAACTCAGCGCGAATAATTACGATGCGCAGGGCAACATCAAGATCGGTTATGTCGGCGCGTTCGCTTTCCAGGAGGTCGTTTCCGGCTATACCGCGTTCTATCTCGGCATCAAGTCCGTTGTTTCCAATGTTGCGATGTCTGTTCAGTACACCAACAGCTGGTTCGATCCGGATGGTGAGCAGCAGGCTGCGGCAAACCTGATCTCCCAGGGTTGCGTCATCATCAGTCAGCATGCTGACTCTTACGGTGCTCCCACCGCATGTGAGAATGCGGCCAAGAACGGCACTCTCGTTTATTGCGTCGGCTACAATGTGTCCATGCTCGAGGCTGCTCCCCACGCTGCGCTTACTTCTGCGACCAACGATTGGTCTGTTTACTATGCCTATGCCATTTCTGCCGCGATGAAAGGTGAGACTATCGCGACCGATTGGGCGCACGGCTATGATAAGGGTGCTGTCGGCATCACCGCCATCAATGAAGATCTCTTCGAGAATGATTACACCGAGGAGCTCGCCGCTGTTGTTGCGGCGTTGCATGATGGTACCACTAAGGTGTTCGATTGCTCTAAGTTCACCGTGAACGGTGAGCATCTCACCACTTACACCGGTGCATATAACATGAATGGTGCAGAGTGCATCAAGACCGAGAACGGCATCACCTATTTTGATGAATCCGTTCTGCGTGCCGCACCTTACTTCGATCTTCGTATCGACGGCATCACCGAACTGTAAAAGTTCCTGCGGCAAGGGGCGGGCGACCGCCCCTTGCTTGCTTTATCCGGAAATTTTAGCAACAAGTCGATAAAGATTTGAGAGAGACAATGGCTGAGATCACAGTAAGTTTTAAGAACATAACAAAGACATTCGGAGAGGTCGTTGCAAATCACGACGTCTCTTTTGATGTCTATAAAGGGGAAATCCTTGCCCTTCTCGGCGAGAACGGCAGCGGCAAGACCACCCTTATGAATATGCTCTCGGGCATCTATTTTCCCGATCACGGAACCATTGAGGTGAATGGCAAAGAAGCGACCATCCGTTCGCCCAAAGATGCATTTGCTCTCGGCATAGGCATGGTGCACCAGCACTTCAAGCTGGTGGATGTCTTCACCGCTGTGGAGAATACCGTGTTGGGTTTGACCCGTAAGCAGGAGAAGTACAACCTTAAAGAAGCTTCTCGGAAAATAAAAGATATCTGTGAAAAATACGGGTTCGAGATCGATCCGAAAAAGAAGATATATAATATGTCCGTCAGTGAAAAGCAGACTTTGGAGATCGTCAAAGTCCTCTATCGCGGGGCGGACATCCTCATCCTGGACGAGCCCACCGCGGTGCTCACTCCGCAGGAGACGGAGAAGCTCTTTGACGTCATGCGCAACATGCGTGAGGACGGCAAGAGTATCATCATCATCACCCACAAACTCAACGAGGTGATGGCGATCAGCGACCGCGTCGCAGTTCTCCGAAAAGGGGAGTTTATCGGTGCGGTCAACACCTCTGAAACCAGCGAACACGCTCTTACCGACATGATGGTGGGGCGCAAGACAACTCTCAACATTGATCGCCCTGAACCCATAGGCGAACATCCTTTGCTCGAGATCCGCGACCTCGTGGTGAAGAACGATGAAGGCGCCGTCGCCATCGACGGCATGAGCTTCTATATCCGCGGCGGAGAGATCCTCGGTGTCGCCGGTATATCCGGTTGCGGACAGAAGGAACTTTGTGAGGCTATCGCGGGGCTTCGCAAGGTGTCCAAAGGCGAGATCAACCATATGGGGGACACCATCATAGGTTTGTCGCCCAAGGCGATCATAGAAAAGGGTATAGCCATGAGCTTCATCCCCGAGGACAGGCTCGGTATGGGACTTGCGCCCTCGCTGTCCGTGACGGACAACATGATGCTCAAGGATTATAAGAACGCTACACTCACTTTCAAAGAGGCGACAGCGGACGAAAAGGCGAAAAGACTTCCGCCCGTCCTGTGGCCGTTTGTGGACAGAAACGGCGCGCGCAAAAGAGCAGAGGCTATCATAAAAGAGCTTGACATCGTCACGCCTTCCACGGAGACGCCGGTACGCAGACTTTCGGGCGGCAATGTGCAGAAGGTTTTGGTCGGGCGTGAGATACAGTCCGGGCCCAATGTCATCATAACGGCTTATCCCGTGCGTGGGCTGGACATCAACAGCTCATATGCGATCTATAACATCCTCAACGAGGAAAAGAAAAAAGGCACCGGCATAATGTATGTCGGCGAGGATCTTGACGTTTTGCTCGCATTGTGCGACAAGATCATGGTCATCTGTCACGGCAAACTGATGGGCGTCGTCCATGCGGACAAGACCACGAAAGAGGAGATAGGTCTCATGATGACTGGCGCGCTCGATCTCACCGAGGTCAAGAGCGATAAGCAATATGGTATAGCGGTCGACACCAACATCGACGAAGCGGATCTCGAAGCGATGAGACAGCGTGACGCGCAAGCCGAAGAAGAGGAGGAAAAAACGGAATGAGACAGCGTATCAAAGATCCGGTTCTCGTTGCGGACGGCGTAGCGGTGACGGCTACAACAGGCAATGTGAAAGTGGCTAAACAAAAGAAACAGCCGCTTCTGCGCGTCGTCAAGAAGGATAGGCCGGAATTGCTTTATCGCCTCTTTGTCAGGGTGTGCGCCATAGGTTTCGCGTTGCTTATCATGCTGCTGTATCTTAAAGGAGTTACAGGCTATTCGTTCTTAGAGATTTGGCAGTATATGTTTTACGGCGCTTTCGGCACCGAATATTCGATCAACCGTTGGTTGCGTGACATGTGCATGTTGCTCTTAATAGCAGTTGCGCTTGCGCCGGTGTTCAAAATGAAGTTTTGGAACATCGGAGCGCAGGGGCAAGTGCTTGTGGGAGCGATCCTTACGGCGACCATCATGCATTTTGCATCCGATTCCATGAGCTATTCCGCTAATATGGTGGTTTTTCTCATCTTGGCGGTGCTCGCTGGCGGCATATGGGCGGCGATACCCGCTTTCTTCAGAGTAAAACTCAAAGCAAACGAAACGCTGTTTACGCTGATGATGAACTACATCGCCATTCAGCTTACGCTGTGCTGTGTGGATGAGTGGAAGGGCAGCAATGTTTCGCTCGGTTTGTTGAATCCCGATACGCAAGCGGGATATGTGTCCGAGTTGTTCGGAAACCCGTATGGCGCCGTCATTCTTATTGCGGCGATTGCGGTTTTTTGCATGAGTGTTTATTTGAACAAAACGAAGCATGGGTTTGAGATCTCGGTTGTTGGGGATTCCCCCAACACGGCTCGTTATGCCGGTATGAACACTTTTAAGATCGTCATGCGTACGGCGTTTATCAGCGGTGCGATCTGCGGACTCGTTGGTATGCTGTATGTGAGTTGCGTCGACCACACTCTTTCGTCAACTATAGGCGGAAACTATGGCTTTACGGCGATCATAGTCGCATGGGCGGCTAAGTTTAACCCGGTCATAATGGTGCTTATATCCATGGCGATAGTTTTCTTTGAAAGAGGCGCAGCCGCAGTCAACGATACAACGAGCGCGCTCAACAGCTATACGGCATATGTCATCGTTGCCATATTCCTCATCTTTATCATCGGGTGCGAGTTCTTTGTCAACTACAAAATCGTATATAACGAAAAAGTGGTTGCGGCATATAAAAAATTTCACGATAAGGTTGAAGCAAAGGCTCCATGGCTGACGGCAGCATGTGCATGGTGCGCCGCGGCAATACGCAAGTTCAGCATGGCAATAGAGAAAGCCCTCGCGTATGTCGAAGATAAATTTAAGGTCGGCGCGAGCAGGGTAGCACGTGCGGCGTTTGACTGCATTGTTGATGCGGTAAGTAAGTGTGTGTTCCGGATCCGTCTGTGGCGCGCCGAAAGAAAGCGCAAGAGCGTTGGCTACATTAGGCATTCCGAAGAGAACACGGAAGCGATCGACGGTGAAAACGGGGAGGAGCAGAATGACTAGCTTTGTTTCGTGGTTCACAAGTTCTATAATTTACGGCACTTCTATAATGTATGGAGCGCTTGGCGAGATACTCACGCAAAAGTCGGGACATCTCAATCTCGGCGTCCCCGGGATGATGTTCCTTGGCGGGTTTGCCGGGTTCACGGGTGCATTCCTGTATGAGAAATCGGCCGCGGCACCGGAACCGTTTCTAATGGTGATGATCCCATTGTTGTGCGCGTTTTTGGCGGGTGCGCTTGGCGGGTTGTTGTACGGCTTTATGACGATCACTTTGCGCGCCAATCAGAATGTGACGGGTCTTGCACTTACTTTCCTCGGTGTCGGCATAGGAAGTTTTGGCGGCGTTTATGTGCTTGCAGCGGCGGGATTTAAGTCTTTTGCGAAAGCATCTATGACGGCGGATCTGTTTACGCTCAATCTGAACTCCGTGGTCGAGGCGGGCACTTTCGGCGATATGTTCCTCTCCTACGGGTTCATGACATATTTTGCGATCGTGCTTGCCGTTGTCATGCATTTTGTGTTAAAGAGGACGAGAGTAGGGTTGAACCTGCGCGCAATAGGCGAAAGCCCCGCGACAGCGGACGCTGCCGGCATAAATGTGACGAAATACAAATATCTGTCCACAGCGATCGGCGGCGGTATATGCGGTCTGGGCGGAATGTTTTATATCCTTGTCTACTGCGATGGCGGATGGTCGACAGTCAACAGTATAGAGGCGCTCGGATGGCTCGCGATATGCCTTGTTATTTTTGCGACGTGGAAACCGCTTAACGCGATATGGGGCTCCTACCTCTTTGCGTTTTTGTTCTGGTTCTATAATTACATACCGGGCTTGACGGGGGTTTCTTTCCCGAACTATGCTACGGATCTCGTGCAGATGCTCCCGTATCTCGTGACGGTGGTAATGTTGATAATAGCGAATCTTCGCAAGAAGAAGGAAAATCAGCCGCCGGCGGCGTTGGGGTTGAGTTACTTCCGAGAGGAGCGATAGCGCGATCCGTCCGCTTAGATGCGGGAAAACGGCGCGGTGCGCCGTGGAATACAGCACACAAGGGAGTGCCTTCGGGCACTCCTTTTGCGTGCGCCGGAGAGGGGAAGGAAGCGGTGGCTTATGGCATAGATTCGCACGGGGGCGAAAAAGTCGTGCGGGGAAGTGCGGACAATGAGAGGAAAAGCGGCGGGCGGGGGAGAGCGGAGCGACGGGCAAAGAGTTAACGGGAGACAGGCGGGGCGGGAGTTATCGGGGCGGGGGAGGACGGTATGCGCGCGCATATGTGCGTATTATATATAATATTGCGAAATTCGTTTGACAGAGGGGCGGTTTTTTGGTAAAGTGGATGTCGAGCCGCTCGGAAGTGGTCGTTTAAGCACGGAGTTTCCGTCACCACGACGGCGAGACTGGTCAGAGGAGGTAAACTATGTACGCGATCGTTGGTTGCGGCGGCAAGCAGTACAAGGTCGAGAAAGACATGCTCGTCAAGGTCGAGAAGATCGACGCGGAAGTCGGTGCGAAAGTCGAACTCGAAGTGCTCATGTTCGTCGATGACGAGGGCAGCGTGAAGGCGGGCGCGGATGCGGCGAAGGTCAAGGTCGAAGCCGTCGTCAATGCGCAGGGCAAGTTCCCCAAAGTGGACGTCTTCCATTACAAGCCCAAAAAGCAGATCAGAAAGCGTCAAGGTCATCGTCAGCCCTACACCGAGCTGAAGATCACCGCCATCAAAGGCTGATATGACCACGGTCAGGTTCACAAGGAAGGACGGGATGCTCACGGGCGTCACCTGCACGGGGCACACGGGCTACGCCGAACAGGGCGAGGACATCGTGTGTGCGGCGGTGAGTTCGGTGGTGCAGACCGCGGTGCTGGGGCTCATGCAGCTCGTCGGCGTCAACGTGGACTATAAGGTGGACGAGAAGGAGGGTTTCCTCTCCGCCGCTCTCCCCGAAAAGCTCACCGCAGCGCAGCGGCACGACTCCGACCTGATCCTGAGGACGGCATATCTGGGAGTGTCCGATCTCTATGAAGGGTTTTCGGACTTCATCAATCTGGAGGTAGAGTAATGTTTATAAAGATCCAATTATTCGCTCACAAGAAAGGTACCGGTTCGTCCCACAACGGGCGCGAAAGTGCGGCGAAGAGACTGGGACCCAAGCGCGCGGACGGACAGTTCGTGCTGGCGGGCAACATTCTCGTGCGTCAGCGCGGCACCAAATATCATCCCGGCAACAACGTCGGCAGAGGCAAGGACGACACGCTGTTCTCCCTCGTCGACGGCACCGTGAAGTTCGAGCGCGTGGGCAAGGACAGAAAACAGGTCTCAGTCTACGCAGACTAAACGACGGCTTCGGACCGAGAGCGATCTCGGTCCGATTTATTATTTTGCTCCGGCATGTCTGGGCCGCATGACCGCATTCGGGATGCGGATGACACGGCTCGGGCACCGGCGGAACGGGATCGGGTTTATCCCCGTCCCGCTTATCCCGAAAAAGGATGCGCGCGAGCCTTAAAAGGCGGTCCTGCGCGCGGCGATAGCATAAGATGACTTTCGAGGTCGAAAAAACGCCCACCTTTTCCCTCACGCAGACTTTGAACTGCGGGCAGGTGTTCCGCTTCCGCGAAGAGGGGGGCGTCACCGTGATGTATGCGGGCGCTCACCGCGCCGAAGCGAGAGAAAAAGAGGGTTTTTACCTCTTTGACTGCGACGACGACGCATTTTTCAAAAAATATCTTGATTTTGACACAAACTATGATATAATACAGATGAAAGTGCAGGATAAAGGGCTTGTTTCGGCGGCTGTGGAGTTCGGCAAGGGCATACATATCCTCCGCCAGTCCCCCGAAGAGACCGTCTTTTCATTCCTCGTTTCGCAGAACAATCACATCCCCCGCATCAAGGGCATCATCGAGCGTATGTGTTCGGCGCTCGGGAAGGATATGGGCGGCTACCACGCCTTCCCCGAGACCGCCGCCATCGCCGAAGCAGGTGAGGAGTTCTTCTCCTCCATAGGCGCGGGCTACCGCGCGCCCTACCTCGTGCGCACCGCAAAGGCGCTCGCGGATGTCGACCTAAAAGAGTGGAGCAGTCTCCCCACTCTCGACCTCAGGGCTCGTCTCACCGCCCTTCACGGCGTGGGCAGAAAGGTGGCGGACTGCGTGCTTCTTTTCGGGTTCAACCGCTTCGATGTCTTCCCGGTGGACACCTGGATCAGGAAGGTCTTCGAGCCCCGTTACGGCGATATGCCCGCGGAAAAGCTCTCCGAGACCCTCGTCGCGGAGTACGGAGAACTGTCGGGATTTGTGCAACAGTGGCTCTTCTACTACAAAAGGGAAGAAAAAAATGCCGCCAAAGTATAGACAAATTTATGCTATTATTATATAGTATAAATAATAAAGCAATATGATAATTGCGGTCACGCAAGAAAGGAGAAGATTATGGCAACAACGAAAAAATATGTGGTTCTCGCCGACATCGAGAGCATCAGAGTGCCTTTCGCCACCTTCAATGCCGCGCTCGAAGAGCTGGCAACTTTCGGCGAAGTCGCAGTCTGCAAATTCTACGGCTATTCGGCGAAGCGCACCAAGGACTACGGTGAGTTCATTCAGGAGAACAGCTACGACGCTCTCTCCGCTCTTCCCAGGAAGAGAAAGGGCAAGCTCGACCTCCGTCAGGTCATCGATGCTGCCAGGCTCGCCCAGTACCCCAACGTGGACGGTTTCTTCCTCATCTACGGCAAGGGCGACATCACTCCGCTCATCTCTTATCTGAAGGGTTACGGCAAGGACGTCATCGCAGGCGTCATCGAGCCCGATAAGAACAGCGCGCTGTGCAACAAGGTCATCACCCTCGACCTCAACGCCACCATCCAGACCGTCCTGCCCGCAGGCTACAAGAAGGTCGTCCCCGGCGAAGTCGTCGAGAAGCCCAAGAAGGTCGCAGCCCCCAAGGCGGCACCCGCACCCGCGGCACCCGCTCAGCCCGCAGCGGCGGCAGCTCCCGCCCAGAGCGCGGAAGACGCACAGTTCGCGATGCTGATGGAACAGTTCAACAAGATCATTGCCGGCTCCGAAGAATGAGCCGCCGATGCGCTGTCTAAAAACGACTTTTAGTGCACCGGGAACGGTGCACTAAATATAATATCCGAACTACCCGCAGGAAAGCCATTCCCCGCGGGGGAGAGAAAGAGGTAATCATGGCAAAGCTCACTATCAACAAAGAGGCTTGCAAAGGCTGCGGCCTCTGCGTCACCGCGTGTCCCAAAAAGATCCTGCGCGTGTCGCAAACGGTAAGCAACAATCAGGGCTATTTCGTCGTTGAGGAGATAGCTCCCGAGCAGTGCATCGCCTGTGCCTTCTGCGCGACGATGTGCCCCGACTGCGTGATCACGGTGGAGAAGTAGTTATGGCAGAAAGAAAACTGATGAAAGGTAACGAAGCAATCGCAGAAGCCGCCATCCGCGGCGGCTGCCGTTTCTATGCCGGCTATCCCATCACCCCTCAGAACGAGATCCCGGAATATATGAGCTGGCGTCTGCCGCAGGTCGGCGGACACTTCATCCAGGCGGAAAGCGAGATCGCAGCCATCAACATGGTGTACGGTTCCGCGGGTGCGGGCGGCAGAGCGATGACCAGCTCTTCGAGCCCCGGCGTCAGCCTGAAGCAGGAGGGCATCTCCTACATCTGCGGCGCGGAGCTTCCCTGCGTCATCATCAACATGGTGCGCTCGGGCCCCGGTCTCGGCGGCATCCAGCCCGCGCAGGGAGACTATTTCCAGGCGGTGAAGGGCGGCGGTCACGGCGACTATAAGATGCTGGTGTACGGGCCCTGTTCCGTGCAGGAGTGCGTCGACCTTGTGTATAATGCGTTCGACAAGGCGGAGAGATACCGCCTGCCCGTCATGATCCTCGGCGACGGTATGCTGGGACAGATCATGGAGGCGGTCACGCTGCCCGAGATGAAGGACCCCGCCACCTTCCCCAAGAAGCCCTGGGCGACCACGGGCGAAGGTTTCGGCAAGACCCGCCGCATCATCAACTCCCTCTACATCGTCCCCGACGAGCTTGAGGACATGAACCACAAGCTGCAGAAGGTGTATGACGATATGTGCGCCAACGAGACCATGTTCGAGGACTATCTCACCGAGGACGCCGAGGTGATCATCACCGCCTACGGCACCGTGGCGAGGATCGCGAAGAGCGCGGTGGACATCCTGCGCGCAAAGGGCGTGAAGGCAGGATTGTTCCGTCCCGTCACGCTCTATCCCTTCCCCAAGGACGCTCTCGACAAACTTGCCGCCGCGCCTTCCGTCAAGGAGTTCGTCGCCGTGGAGCTCTCCATGGGACAGTATGTCGAAGACGTTAAGCTCGTCGTCGAAGGCAGGAAGCCCGTCAAGTTCTTCAACCGCACGGGTGGCAACGTCATGGCTCCCGAGGACATCGTGGAGTTCGTCATGAAGGAGGCGTAATATGGCAGTCGTATTCAAGAAAACGGAAATGCTCACCGACACGCCGCTGCACTATTGCCCCGGCTGCACTCACGGCATCGCGCACAGGCTCGTCGCCGAAGCGATAGAGGAGCTCGGTCTCAAGGGCAGAGTGGTCGGCATCGCGCCCGTCGGCTGCGCGGTGTTTGCGTACAAATATTTCAACTGTGATATGCAGGAAGCAGCCCACGGCAGAGCGCCCGCGGTCGCGACCGGCATCAAGCTCACCAACCCCGACAACATCGTCTTTGCCTATCAGGGCGACGGCGACCTCGCGTCCATCGGTATGGCGGAGATCGTGCACGCGGCAGCCCGCGGCATGAACATCACCGTCATCTTCATCAACAACGCGATCTACGGCATGACGGGCGGTCAGATGGCGCCCACCACGCTGCTCGGTCAGAAGGCGACCACCTGCCCCGCAGGCCGCGACGCCAAGGTGAACGGCAACCCCATCCGCATGAGCGAGATGCTGGCGACCCTCGACGGCCCCAGCTATATCGCCCGCTGCTCCCTCGCCGACGTGCCCAACATCAAAAAGGCTAAGAAGGCGATCCTGCAAGCGTTCAAAAATCAGATGGAAGGCAAAGGCTTCTCCTTCGTGGAGCTGCTTTCCACCTGCCCCACCAACTGGCATATGTCCCCCGTCAAGGCGCTTGACTTTGTCAAGAACGAGATGACGGCGCAGTATCCTCTGGGTGTGTTCAAGGAGGTAGAGTAATGGAAAAAGTCATAGTCGCAGGTTTCGGCGGACAGGGCGTGCTTTCCCTCGGGCAAATGCTCGCCTATGCCGCAATGTACGAGAATATGGCGGCGACCTGGCTGCCTTCCTACGGTCCCGAGATGCGCGGCGGCACCGCCAACTGCTCCGTCGTCATCGACGAGAAAGAGGTGGCGTCCCCCATCATCGCCGTGCCGGACTGTCTCATCGCGATGAACACCCCCAGCCTGTTCAAATTCCAGGATAAGGTCAAAAAGGGCGGTTTAGTCATCATAAACAGCTCGCTCATCTCCGAGAAGTGCGATCGCGACGATGTCAAGGCGTACTATGTGGAGGCGAACAAGATCGCGCACGAAGTGGGCAACGACAAGGCGTCCAACCTCGTCATCCTCGGCGCCTACATCAAGCTCTCCGGCGTCTTCCCCAAGGACGTCATGATGAACACCATCGCGAAGGTGTTTGCCGCGAAGCCGCAGTTTATTCCTTCGAACCAGGCTTGCTTTGAAGCGGGGTATGAGTTGTTCTGACCGACGGCGTCATTCGGCGACCTGCTTTGTCAAAGCCCCTTCCGCAATGCGGTCACGTACGCAATAGTACGATCCCTTTTGCGAAAGGGGCTTTTTCGCGCATCTCATCCGAATGTCGCCGTCGGACTTGGAATAAGTATGTTCATCCAAATATCGCCCTCGGACCTCGAATAAGTTGGATAGAGCGTCCCCGAATACGCCGGATCTTTTTCGAAGACGGTTTTACGCGCCGCTCAGCCAAACTTGCACAGCGGGCGCTTGCGCCTGCTCTTGCAAGTCGCGGCGCGCTTTCTGAGTGCCGAGCAACGCCGTGAACTCAAATAGGCACGGGCTTTAATTTGCGAGCGCCGAATTCCTCCGCCCGTGCCGGGTTTTCAGTGAGTACTGTTCGCCGCTCGATTATGTTAATGCGAGACTCAAATTTTTTCAAGAGGCGGGAAGTGAGTTCCGCATTTTAGGAGGACTGCACTCTAATCGGACACGGGGGAGGAAAGCCCGAAGGGAAGGAGGGGGAATTCTAACTCACCCCCGAGACGAAAAGCCTATTCGTAGCGTGCATGAGCATGCCGAATACTCCGAGCGAGTGTTGTCCGTGTACAATGACCATTTGGAGGCATTTTAACGTAAACTCCGTCCCAATCGTTATTTGACTTTTCCCGGACATTATACTACAATCAAAACGCAAGTGATAGGAAACTGTTCGCTATTCAATTAGTGCGGTCTATCAAACGCCCCCGCTCATGTAGGAGTGGAGTTACAGCGGCTGAAATAAGCCGCTGTTTTTTACTAATTGCTTAGTGGTGAGGATTTTAAGAAACTTTACAGTTGGGAACGGGGTAAATTTGTAAAGAAACTTTACAAAAAAGAACCGTCCCCAAATGGAAAGTGTTTTCAATGCTCGTCAAGACCGAATATGCAGTCCGCCGATACGCCAGACGCGCGGCAGAGGGCGGTCATAAGAACGAGGCGCTGAAGCATAATGCGAGAAGACACAGCATAAAAAATATAAACGTGTAAGGTGCCAGTTTGGCATAGAATGCTTTCGGACGCAGCGCGATCGGGTGCTCGTAATACTTGGGCAGGATATATTCGTAGTAATAGTCGGTGATGTATGGCATGAAAGCTACCATTGCGTCAAGCAGGAGTATGAGAATACCGCAGAATACGAACAGATAGATAAATTCGCTGCTGTCGGAGCTTACGACGCAGACCGTGATGACGCTCATCGCATAAGAGAGCATAATGAGTATGAACGCCGTGATACGTTTGCCGTTCTCGTTGCGTGATTTTGTCATCTTGCATACCCCCTTATCTCTATAAGTTCTAAGGAAACAGACATACTGGAGAAAGAGTAAGTCCCGGAAGCGACGTTGTTCATGGTTATGCTCCGCTCCGGAGAGAGCGTAAAATCACGGGAAACGGTTGTTGTACGCGTTTCGCCGTTGTTATTATACTTTGTTGTCATCTCCCATGTGGCGCTGATTTCGAGATTGCGGTCGCTCCTGTTGGTCACGGTGAGGTCTACGGTAAAAGATGTTCCCGTTGCAGGGTGATTGAGGTAGAAACCGTAGCTCATGTAACGCTGGTAGTTGGCGAGCGAGAGTTCCACGGGGGTGTAACGGACGGTGATGATCGTGATCATCGCCGCAAGCGATAAAACAAAAACCGCCACCGCAATGATGAGATAGGTTTTTGCGGTGACGGCGTTGCGCACGGACTCCGGTGCGCCCGTCGTCTGCGGGCTGTCGTTGAATTCCGAAGCGGGGATGATGTAGGTGAGTCTGTCCGTGTCCTGTTTGGGTGCGGCTGATCTCTTTGGCGCATCCATGCGGACGAAGTGTCCGGGAGAGACTTCCTTCATTCCGTTTGCGTCGGGCTCGGGGGAGGGAGGTGCGTCCTTTCCGTCGTCTCCTTTGTCGCCGTCATTGCCGTCTGCATTGCCGCCGTTGTCTGCGCCGCCCTTGCCGCCGTCAAGCGGGAGAGGGGAGCGGTTGCGGTAGGTGCAGAAGGTCATTGTGTAGCCGCTGTCCGAGACGGGGGCGGACTCTTCGGTGAGTTCCCATTCGGGGAGCAGGTCGAGATTTTCGTAAAACACCTGCGCGCCGCCGTCCGCGCGCACTTTGGTGACTATAGCCTCCGAGCAGTAGGGCAGGAGAGTGCGGTACATCATCGCGCCGCCGATGACGTAGACGTTGCCGGGAGCGTAGCCCGCGACGGTGTGCAAGAGCTCGTCGAGGGAGCGCACGAGGGTGTAACCCTTCTTTTCCGCATCCTCGTCGCTGCCCTTGGGGTTCAGGACGATGTTGACGCGGTTTTTGAGGGGCATGCCGCCGGGGAGAGAGAGCAGGGTGTTGGAGCCCATGACGACTATCTTTCCCCGCGTGTGCTCCACAAAGTGGCGCATGTCCGCCTTGATGTCAAAGAGCAGACCGTTGTTCTTGCCGATGCCCCATTTTTCGTCTACCGCAACAATTGATTTCATCCGCTTTCTCCTGTCGATTGCTTTGCGCCGGTGCACGACCGATTATTGCTGTGCGGCACGCATTGCTTGTTATGAGTAAGAAGTCGTGCATGGAGTACAGCCGTAGTTTAGGGGGCGTGGGGGAATAATTCCCCCGCTAGACCGCCACTTCCACCCGCTCGCCGAGGGGGGTGTACTCGTAGTTCTCCAGCTCGAAATCGTCCACCGTGAAATCGTAAAAATTCTTGATCTCGGGGTTCATCTTGAATTTCGGAGCGTTGAACTGCGGATTCTGCAAAATGCGTTCCACGATGGGGACGTGCCTGTCATAGATGTGCGCGTCCGCGATGACGTGGACGAGCTCGCCCGCTTTCAGCCCGCTCACCTGTGCGAACATGTGCAGCAGCACCGCATATTGCACCACATTCCAGTTGTTGGCGGTGAGGGTGTCCTGGCTGCGCTGGTTGAGGATGGCGTTGAGTCTGTCCCCCGTCACGTTGAAGGTCATGGAGTAGGCGCAGGGGTAGAGGTTCATCTCGTGCAGGTCCTGGAAGGTGTAGATATTGGTCATGATCCTGCGCGATGAGGGGTTGTTTTTGAGGTCGTAGAGCACTCTGTCCACCTGGTCGAACTCGCCCTCTTTGTAGATGTGTTTGACCCCGAGCTGATAGCCGTACGCCTTGCCGATGGAGCCCGTCTCGTCCGCCCAGCTGTCCCAGATGTGGGAGCCTAGGTCGTGGACGTTGTTGGACTTTTTCTGCCAGATCCAGAGGATCTCGTCCACCGCCGCCTTGAAGTTGGTCTTGCGCAGGGTGATGATGGGGAACTCCTCCGAAAGGTCGTAGCGGTTGACCACACCGAATTTTTTGACGGTGTGCGCGGGCGTGCCGTCCGCCCAGCGGGGACGGACGGGGAGAGCGGTGTCCCACACGCCGTTGTCTATGATGTCGCGGCAGGTCGCGACGAAGATCTTGTCTGCTTTGCTCATGATGTTTTCCTGTGCTGCCGTGTGCCGCCGTTTGCCGCGGCGCCCGAAACCTCGCCGAGACTTACTTGATGACGAGCTTGGAGTTGACGTCGCGCGCGGTCTCGCGGTCGATCTTGACTATGCGGCGGTCGTAGGTGACCAGCCCGTTGATCTCCTCTTCGACGTCGCTCACCTGGGTGTAGACCGCGGCGGAGAGACCCTTGTCGATGGCGGGTATGACGCTCTTTTCGTACAGTTTGCGGAAAGCGGCGGCGAGCTGCTCCGGCGTCTTGTACATCTTGTAGCCGAAGAGTTTGTCCGGGCTGAACATGTGCCCCTCGGTGGGGAGAGAGTAGCCGCCGAACTCCGAGAGCACGATGCACCTCTCGTCGTTGGGGATGCGGATGGGCTTGAAGTAGACATGCAGGCTCTTGAGCTGCGAGGAGTTCCTGCCCTGATCGTGCCAGCCGCTCACGCTGTCGATGATGCGGGTGGGGTCTGCGGCGCGGAGCATCTCGGTGATCTTCACGGAGTCGAACTGCCCCCAGCCCTCGTTGAAGGGCACCCAGACGGCGAGGGAGACCACGTTTTTGAGGCGGGCGACGGTGTCGTACATCTCGGAGATATATTCCTTCCTGCCTTCCTCGTCCGCGCGGGAGAAGAATTTATATTTGTTGTCTTTGAGGTGGATGCCGATGAAGGGCAGCACGCCGATCGCCGCAAAGTTGTAGCTCGTGCCGCCGGAGACCATGTCCTGCCACACCAGCACGCCCTCTTTGTCGCAGTGGTAGTACCACCTGAGAGGCTCGATCTTGATGTGCTTGCGGATCATGTTGAACCCCAGCGATTTGACGAGTTTGACGTCATATTCGAGCGCTGCGTTGGAGGGGGGAGTGAGCATGCCGTCCGACCAGTAGCCCTGGTCGAGCACGCCGGTGTGGAAATAGGGCTTGTTGTTGAGGGCGAGACGCTTGAAGCCCTTGCGGTCCGTCACCACGGAGAACTTGCGCATGCCGAAATAGGAGCGCACGACATCGTCGCCCACCTTGACGGCGAGGTCGTAGAGTTTGGGATTTTCGGGGGACCACAGTTCGTAGTTGCCGAGATCGATCTCCGCGATCTTTCCCTGGACTTTGACGGCTTTGAGCAGTTTGTTGCCGTCCATGACGGCGATGTCCGCGCTGTCGGCGCCCACGGTGTCCAGCTTGAGGACGAGTTTGTCGCGGTCGATGTCCGGGATGATGGTGATGTCATTGAGGTACGCCTCGGGGACGCTCTCCATCCATACGCTCTGCCAGATGCCGGACTGCGGGGTGTACCAGATGCCGCCGTGGCGGAGCTTCTGCTTGCCGCGGGAATGATAGGAGGTGTCGGAGGGGTCGGTGACAAGCACTTCGAGGATGTTGCCGCCCGCCTTGACCACGCCCGTCACGTCAAAGCCGAAGGGAGTGTAGCCGCCCACATGCGTGCCGAGTTCGACGCCGTTGAGCACGACGGTGGCATAGCAGTCCACCGCGTCGAAATGCAGGAAGGTGTGAGCTTTGAGGAAGCTCTCTTCCACCGTGAATTTGAGGCGGTAGCGCAGCTCGTCGTCGGGCTTGACCTCGATGCCCTCGGGGAGTCCCGACAGCAGGCATTCGGGAGAGTAGGGCACCAGGATCTTGCCCTGCCAGCCGGGGAAGCCGTCCTTGGACTTGTAGACGGCGTAGTCCCACCAGCCGTTGAGCGTCTTGTAGCTGTCACGCGCGAACTGCGGGCGCGGATATTCCGAAAGCGGAACGTCGGAGACCTCGAAAGGAGTCTTCAATCTGATGGTATTCATAATCCCTCCGTTATACATGACCGCGCCGAATGCGCGGTTTAAGTGTCATTTTGTGTGCGTCAACGCGCGGTTTTGTCAGTCAAGATCGAAGTAGGCAAGCGTCTCGCCCTCAAAGCTCATGAGGGTGACGTCATTTTCGCTCAGCACCGCGTAGCTTTGCGGAGTGCCGTCAAAGGGGATGCCGACGGACCCCACGCAGACATAGTGCACGCCGTCGCGGACGGTCACGGACGGCTTGTGGAAGTGCCCGTAGAAGACCACGTCGCCCGCCTTCACGCCAGTGGGCGGATTGTCCGGGTTGAACTTGTGCCCGTGCGTGAAGAACACGGTGTGCCCATCCCACTCCATGTGGAAGTCGCCTATGATGGGGAAGTTGGAGATCATCTCGTCCACTTCGCTGTCGCAGTTGCCCTTGATGACGGTGATGAAGCTCATCGCGTCGTTGAGGAGCTTCGCCACGCGCATGGGGGCGTATCCCTCGGGCAGGGGATTGCGGGGACCGTGGTTGTAGGTGTCGCCGAGCAGCACCACCTTGGTGTCCGGGTGCTCGGGGAGCGCGGCGTCCACGATGGAGAAAAACTTTTCGAGGCTCACCGCGGAGCCGTGGATGTCGGATGCGACGAAAATTCTCATGTTTACCTTCTTAAGTGTATCGTTTCGGGAAAGGGAAGGTCAGTATCTGTCCCGCCCGTCGTAGTCTCTGCCGCGGTCGTAATCGCGGGGACGCTCGCGTTCGTAGTCGCGGTAGCCGCGGTCGTAGCGGTCGCGGTCCGCCTCATAGCTGCGTTCGCGGTCGTAATCTATCCCTCCGCGGTCGCTCTGTCTGCGGACGGTCTTGTGCGCATTGTACCCTTTGTCGCCGGATACGGGCTTGAAGATGAGCAGCACGATGATGAGCGCGGGCACCGCGATCCCGATGATGAGGATGATGCGGAGCGCGTCCGAGGGCTCGCCTCCCGTGAGATCGCCGTCCGTGATGTCGGGCTCGGGGTCTTCGGGAGCGAGGAGCTCCGCACGCCTTGCCTGCGCCACGGGATGCCAATCCGCCGAGAAAGGCTCGAATTTGTCTGCCGCCGCTTCGCCGCAGGCGGATTGTTGTACGCCGTATTCGGCAAGGAACACTATGTTGTCGGGGTCTTCCTCGGACCTGCCGAGATAACGGAGGGTGTATGTGTCGTCGTCCGCGTTCACCGTCAGGTAGTTGAAAAGCATGACGGTCTCACCCGCTTTGAGCGAGAGAGAGGGCAGCGCGTTTTCCGCCGTCGCATCCTCGGGCAGAGGGGTGACCACGGCATTGGCGGGAAGGTCGTCGGGACGGATGTACAGCCCGCCCATCGCATAGATCTCCGAGCCTGCACTGCGGATGACGGAAACGGGATAATAGTAGCTTTCCACAAGGCGGAAGGCGGTGCCGCTCCCCGAGAACAGGGCGGGGACGCCGGATGCCGTCGCGGTCTCGCTGCCGGCAAGCACGTCGTCGGAGGGTGAAATGCAGATATAAAGGTCGTTTCCCGCGGCATACGCCGTGCCCTCGGAGGCGGGTGCGAAACCGCACGCCGTGAGCGTGAGGGCAAACATTACGAGCGCAAGCGCGGGGACGAGAAATTTCTTCATGCTCATATATTACTATAATAATAGACGAAAATAAAGTCTTTAAGAACAATTCTTCCGTTTTTTCGCCGCGCAAAAACCTGTGCGCACACCTTTGTTTTGAAGGGGCGTCGTTTTCCGCGGCTTTTTCCGTTTTCCCGCAAGATGGGTCCCTTCTGCTCCGATGACATAAAACTTTGCATTTTTGAAAAGGCGCGGTTTAGCATTCGGGCATGGACGGAAATCGGACGGTGCTTGACATCCTTGCCATCGAGAGGGAACTCGCGGCGAGGAAAAGAGAGGCGCTCAGAAACTACAACCGCGAAAAGGTGCACTCGAAACAGATGGAATTCCATCGCTCGGAGCGCCGCAACAGATGGGTGTTCGGCGGCAACCGCTCGGGCAAGACGGAGTGCGGTGCGGCGGAGAGCGTATGGCTCGCCCTCGGAGAGCATCCCTTCAAGGTCAACCGCCCCGACGTTCAGGGGTGGGTGGTCAGCCTCACCCGCGAGGTGCAGAGGGACGTCGCACAGGCAAAGATCCTGAAATATCTCCCCGCAAGATGCATCGAGGACATCGTGATGGCGAGCGGCAGAAAGGGGGCGCCCGAGTACGGAGTCATAGATCACATCGTCGTGCGCAACGTCTTCGGCGGGTTCTCGAAGATAGGCTTCAAATCCTGCGATCAGGGGCGGGAGAAGTTTCAGGGCACTTCGCTGGATTTCGTGTGGTTCGACGAGGAGCCGCCCTTCGACGTCTATGAGGAGTGCAGGATGCGCGTCTTCGACCGCAAGGGGTGGATCTTCGGCACCATGACCCCTTTGAAGGGGCTCACCTGGGTGTACGGCGAGATCGAGCTCAACGAGCGGGACGACCCCGAAGTGTGGTGCACTCACATGGAGTGGAAGGACAACCCATACCTCGACCCCGAAGAGGCGAGGAATATGGCGGCGTTGATGTCCGAAGAGGAGCAGCAGTCGAGAAGGTTCGGACGGTTCGGTTCGGGGCAGGGGCTGGTGTATCCGGAGTTCGACCCCGAGCGGCACGTCATCGATCCTTTCGATGTCCCTTCGGACTGGCAGTGCACTGCGTCCATCGATCCGGGGCTCAGGAATCCGACGAGCTGCCACTTCTACGCGGTGGACTTTGACGGGCGGATATACGTCGTCGGGGAGCACTACGAGCGGGGGAAGGACATCGACTGGCATGCGGAGAAGATCCTCGCGCTTGCGGACAGGCTGGGCTGGCGGCGGGACTCGTCGGGAAGGCTCCGCGCTCTCATCGACAGCGCGGCGTCACAGCGCACGCTCGCCTCGGAAAAGAGCGTCGCGGAGCTCTTCTATGAGAGGGGGATCTCGGTGAATACCCGCGTGAACAAGGA
>CASDRL010000033.1 GCA_949283145.1 uncultured Clostridia bacterium
GCGAGGTCACCGAAGGGCGCCGCATCCGCTTCGCCTTCACCCTGGTCCGCATTGGCTCCGAACCCGAAGTAGAACGTCAGTTCATAATCCTCCGCAATGGCGTTCAGCAGCCCCGAAAGGCTGGCAGGACTTCCGGCATCCGCACAACCTAGCAAAACTGCGCTTTATATCTGCAAAACAACACAATAAACTCCTTATTTATCCAAAACATCCCGCATTATGAGTTTTCTCAAGCCGCAAAAACAGCCTTTTTCGAGCCGTCAGGCGCATGAACGAGGGGGGTGAAAAATGCTTCTTTTCGGACACTTGGGATCCGGGACAATGGGGACGGGGCAGAAATGTTCAGATGCGAGCGAGAGCGTTTGCATCTGAACATTTGCGCTTGCAAGGAGCTCAACCCCGTCCCCGTATGTCCCAAAGCGTTCCTGTTCGAAGGGGAGGGCACCCGGACAAACTTTCCGTCGTGTTCGGGCACGCTTCGAATAAGCTGTTCGTCTCGGGGGTGCTCGCTCGGAGTGTTCGGCGTGCGCGGAGAAATAAATACGCTGCTATCCTCTGACATGGGAGTAAGATACCCCCTCCTCCCCTCCGGGACTCCTCCCCCACTCGGAATAGGCTTGCCGTCTCCCAAAATGCGGGACTTACTTTTGCACTTTACCAAAAATTTTGGTAATCGCACCCGCATAACCAAACGGATACCGGTACTTACTGAGCACCCCTCGCGGGGCGAGGAGGGCGACTCGACGCGCACCGAGCCCGTGTCTGCTTAATTTTTCGTCCGGCTTGCGAGGTCGCGGGGCGCGCCGCGACCTGCAAGCGTGGGCGAAAATTCGCCCACGGTGCAAGTTTGGCTGAGCGGCGCGTAGTTCCGTCTCCGAAAAAGAGACATTGTAATCAAGCACGCTTCGAATGAGTGCGCGTTGGTGAGCGGCTCCATTTTGAATGAGATAACGTCGTGTCAAGCGACGTCACGCTCTGAGTTTTTGCTAGACCGTCTCCGAAAGAGAGACGGCGTACTCGCGCGCGCGAATAATATAAATAAAAAACCTCCCGCGAGGGGAGGTGACACGGAAAATTTTATATTATGATGGGGCGATCCGTCAAATGTTTTTTTGCGGAAAAGGCGGGATTTTTTTGTTGCGGGCGGTGAGGCGGTTTTTTTTGAAAAACAGCGAAAAAAGTTCTTGACTTTGGGCGGGGGACGGTTTTAATATGGCGGCATATTTTTTTTGAAAGGCGAGATATGTACACTACCGTTCTGGTCTCCGACGCGAATTGCGAACGTCTGAACCGGCTGCTTGGGAAGGTCGGAACGGTCCTCACCCCCTCTTCGGAGACGGAGTGCCTCGGAGTGCTGGCGCAGGGCGGCGCGGACTTTGCTGTCGTGGTGCAGCGCGAGGACGGGCGGGGAGTGGATTTTGCCTTGAAGTGTGCGGCGGCATCCGACGCGACGGTGGTGTTCGTCCCCGTTAGGACGCTCCCAAAGATGCTCCTCGACAAGCTGACTGCGGGCGGCGTATGCGTGCTCGACGCGCGGGCGGATGACGGGGCGTGCGAGATGTTTTTCGGGCAGCTTGCGGCGATCCGCACGGCGTACGGAGCCCTCGTCCGTGAGAATGCGGGGCTCAGGCGCAAGGTGCTCGAGGCGCAGGCTGTGGGGAGAGCGAAGTGTCTCCTCGTCGAGAGACGCAAGATGACGGAGCAGGCGGCGCACCGTTTCATCGAAAAGACGGCAATGGACAACAGGCTCACGCGGTATGCCGTGGCAAAGGATATCATCAAAGGCTATGAGAGAAAAGGAACATCAGACAGTATTGGTGCTTGATTTCGGCGGGCAGTATAAGGAGCTCATCGCGCGGCGCGTGCGCGGGCTTCGGGTGCATTCCGTCATCCTTCCGGGCGCGACATCCGCGGAGGAAGTGCGCGCGCTCGCGCCCATTGGGATCATCCTCACGGGCGGGCCGTTCAGCGTATACGCGGAGGACGCTCCCAAAGCGGATCCCGCGCTGTTCGGGCTGGGCATCCCCGTGCTCGGGATATGCTACGGGATGCAGATGATGTGCGCGGCATTGGGCGGCGAGGTGAGCCCCTGCGAAGTGTCCGAGTACGGCACGACAGAAGTGACCGCGACGGGAAAATGCGTGCTGTTTGACGGGGTGCGCAGCCCCATGCGCACGCTGATGAGCCACACCGATTACGTGTCGAGGGTGCCGGAAGGTTTCCGCGTGACGGCGGTGACGGCAAATTGTCCCGCGGCGGCGGTCGCGTGCGACGCGAGAAGGCTGTACGGCGTGCAGTTCCACCCCGAAGTGGAGCGCACCCGCGGCGGCAAACGCATCATCCGCAACTTCCTCTACAAGGTGTGCGGCGCGAAGGGCGACTACACCATGGACGCCTACATCGAGAGCGAGGTGAAGAGGATCCGCGAGACCGTGGGCGGGCACGAAGTGGTGCTCGGGCTCTCGGGCGGGGTGGATTCCGCCGTGGCGGCGGCGCTCATCGAGCGCGCGGTGCCCGACCGTCTCACCTGTATATTCGTGGATCACGGCATGATGCGCAAGAACGAGGGGGAGGAGATAAGAGCGGCGTTCGGCGGCAGATCTCTCCGCCTTGTGTGTGTGGACGCGGAGGAGCGTTTTCTCAAAAGGCTCGCGGGCGTCACGGAGCCCGAACAAAAGCGCAAGATCATCGGCGAGGAGTTCGTGAGAGTGTTCGAGGAGGAGAGCGCGAGATATGAAGGGTGCTTCCTCGCGCAGGGCACCATCTATCCCGACGTCATCGAGAGCGGCGCCATCGGCGGCGCGAACATAAAGAGCCATCACAACGTGGGCGGTCTCCCCAAGGAGAGCAGATTCGTCGGCATAGTGGAGCCTCTCCGCGGTCTCTTCAAGGATGAGGTGCGCGCGCTCGGGCGCAAGCTCGGTCTGCCGGAGAGCATAGTGGGGCGCCAGCCCTTCCCGGGGCCGGGGCTTGCGGTGAGGTGCCTCGGCGAAGTTACGAGGGAAAAGCTCGACATCCTGCGCGACGCGGACATCATCTTCCGCGAGGAGATGGCGAGGGGCAACGTCAGAGCTGACCAGTTCTTCGCCGTGCTGACCTCGGTGCGCAGCGTGGGCGTGGTGGGAGATTTCAGAGCATACGGCTATGTCATCGCCCTGCGCGCGGTGCGGACGTCGGACTTTATGACTTGCGAATACGTCCGCGTGCCCTATCCCGTGCTCGACCGCGCGGCAAAGCGCATAGTGGACGAGATCGAAGGCGCGGGCAGAGTGGTCTACGACATCACGGGCAAACCTCCCGCCACCATAGAGTGGGAGTGACCGTCACCGCACGGGCGCGGAGCAAGACGGCAGCGCAATAAGAAAAGAATAAAATGTCGCGCGCATACGAAACATATGTGAGCGACATTAAGAAGTGCAATGGGGCACTTTATCGACAGAAATTGGTCGATAAAGTGCCTTTCTCGTTTTTTAAAGTGACGGCGGCGCGGGAGCGGCGCAAAGGAGAAGTGTATGACCAAGTATGTTTTTGTGACGGGCGGAGTGGTCTCCGGACTCGGGAAGGGCATCGTCATGGCGTCCCTCGGCAGGTTGATGAAAGCGCGCGGGTTCAAGGTGGCGGCGCAGAAGCTCGACCCCTATATCAATGTCGATCCCGGCACGATGAGCCCCTGTCAGCACGGCGAGGTGTTCGTCACCGAGGACGGCGCCGAGACCGACCTCGACCTCGGGCATTACGAGCGGTTCATCGACGAGGACCTCAACCGCTTCTCCAACCTCACCACGGGCAAGGTGTATTGGGATGTGCTGAGCCGCGAGCGCAGAGGGGAGTATCTCGGCGAGACGGTGCAGATCATCCCGCATGTGACGGGCGCCATCAAGGACTACATCTACGCCGTGGGCGGCAAGACGGGCGCGGACATCGTGATGACGGAGATCGGCGGCACCATCGGCGACATCGAGAGCCAGCCCTTCCTCGAAGCGGTGAGACAGATAGGAAGAGAGGTCGGGCGTGAGAATTGTCTTTATATCCATGTCACGCTTGTGCCGTACATTGCCTCGTCGGGAGAGCAGAAGACCAAGCCCACCCAGCACTCCGTCAAGGAACTCAGGGCGATGGGCATCTCGCCCGACATCATCGTGACGAGACAGGAGATGCCCCTTGACGACAGCGCAAGGAGCAAGCTCGCGCTGTTTTGCGATGTCAAGCCCGACTGCATCATAGAGAACCTCACCGTGCCCTGCATCTACGAGGCGCCCGTGATGTTGGAGCGCAGCAACTTCTCCGCCGTGGCGGCGAGGGAGCTGGGGCTGCCTGCGGGAGAGCCCGACCTTGCGGAGTGGAAGGCGATGCTGAAAAGAGCGGCATCTCCGTCGGGGAGGGTGAAGATCGCGCTCGTCGGCAAATACGTGAAGATGCGCGATGCCTATCTTTCCGTCGCGGAGGCGCTGCGCCATGGCGGGATAGAGAACGGCGTGAGCGTGGAGATAGCGTGGACGGAGGCGGAGGATGTCACCCCGGAGAGTGCGGAAAGGTTGCTCGGAGACGCGGACGGCATCCTCGTCCCCGGGGGCTTCGGCGAGAGGGGGACGGAGGGCAAGATCGCGGCGGCAAGATACGCCCGCGAGCACGACGTGCCCTATCTCGGGATATGCCTCGGGATGCAGACCGCGGTCATCGAGTTCGCGCGGGACGTCTGCGGCATCACGGACGCATGTTCCGGGGAATTCCGTGAGATGGGGAGCAAGGTCATAGACCTCATGCCCGACCAGTACGGGGACATCCCCAAAGGGGGCACGATGAGGCTGGGCGCCTACGAGTGCGTGCTGCAAGAGGGCGGCGTGCTGCGGGAGATATATGGGACGGACAGCGTCCGCGAAAGGCACCGTCACCGCTATGAGTTCAACAACGACTACCGCGGCGTTTTGGAAGAAAACGGGCTGTGCCTCGAAGGGCTTTCCCCGGACGGCAGGCTGGTGGAGGCGGTGAGCGTCAAAGGGTGCGGGTTCTTTGTCGGCGTGCAGTATCACCCGGAGTTCAAGTCCCGTCCCAACAAGGCGCATCCTCTCTTTAGGGCATTCGTACGCGCGGCGGCGGGACGGGCAAAGAATGCCAAAGACCGAAACCGCGAAAACGACTAAACAGAGGTTTTATTTGGTTAAATCGTAATATAAAATGCAATTTATGCGAATAGCGTCGCTGCGGGAAGGAGCCGGAGAGCGGCATTACGGGAGTGAAAAATATGTGTACAGTCATGGTATATACGGGGCAGGACATGCCCGACGAGACATTTGAAAGAGCGTTTGAAAAGACGGCGTCCAGAGGTCCGGACATGCAGCGCGTCGTGAGGTTCGGCGGCGGCATCGTGGGCTTTCAGCGGCTGTCGATCATGGGGCTTACGGAGGAGGGGATGCAGCCCTTCTTTATGGACGGCAGCTGCGCCGTCTGCAACGGGGAGCTCTACGGCTTCCGCAAGACGAAACGGGAGCTTGAGGAGAGGGGATATACCTTCAAGAGCGACAGCGACTGCGAGCTCATCCTGCCCCTTTACAAGGAGTACGGCTTGGGGATGTTCGAGCGGCTGGACGCGGAGTTCGCCATGATCATCTACGATGCGGCGAGAGGGAGTTTCGTCGCCGCGCGCGATCCCATCGGCATCCGTCCTCTCTTCTACGGCTATTCGGAGAGCGGGCGCATAGTCTTCGCCTCGGAGGCGAAAAACCTCACGGACATCGCGGACGAGGTGCGGGCGTTCCCTCCCGGGTGCTATTACGCGGACGGGGAATTCGTGCGGTACACCGATCCCGCCTTCCCCGGGGAGACGGTGCGGGATGACATCGATACGGTGACGCGCAACATCCGCGAGAAGCTCGTCGCGGGCATAAAGAAGAGGCTGGACGCGGACGCGCCGCTCGGCTTCCTGCTCTCGGGCGGGCTGGACAGCAGTCTCGTGTGCGCGGTGGCGGCGCGGGAGCTCGGCAAGCCCGTGAGGACGTTCGCGATCGGCATGGACACGGACGCCATCGACTTAAAATACGCCGCGCAGGTCGCAAGGCACATCGGGGCGGAGCACACCGAGGTCATCATCGACCGCAACGATGTGCTCTCCTCGCTGGAAGACGTGGTGGCGGCGCTCGGCACGTTCGACATCACCACCATAAGGGCGAGCGTGGGGATGTACCTTGTGTGCAAGTATATCCGCGAGCACACCGACATCAAAGTCATCCTGACGGGCGAGGTCTCGGACGAGCTCTTCGGCTATAAGTATACCGATTTCGCGCCCACTCCCGCGGCGTTCGGGCAGGAGGCGGCAAAGAGGGTGCGGGAGCTTTATATGTACGACGTCCTGCGCGCGGACAGGTGCATCTCGGTGCACGGCATGGAGGCGCGGGTGCCATTCGGCGACCTCGACTTCGTGCGCTATGTCATGCGCATAGACCCCGCGATGAAGATGAACGTCTACGGCAAGGGCAAATATCTCCTGCGCAAGGCGTTCGAGGGCGACCTGCTGCCCGAGAGCATCCTTTGGCGGGAGAAGGCGGCGTTTTCGGATGCGGTGGGGCACTCCATGGTGGACGTCATCAGGGCGTATGCGGAGAGCAGGTTCACGGATGAGGAGTTCGAGATGAGGCGGCAGCGCTATTCCCACGCCCGTCCCTTCACCAAGGAAAGCCTGCTTTACCGCGAGTTGTTTGAAAAATATTATCCCCGCACGGCGGCGAGCATCGCGGATTTCTGGATGCCCAACCGCGAGTGGGAGGGGCTCGTCGGCGTGAAGGATCCGTCCGCGAGGGTGCTCTCCAACTACGGCGCGAGCGGGATCTGAAAGGAGAAAGGTATGAAGTTTGTAAAGATGAACGGCTGCGGCAACGATTATGTCTATTTCGATCTCACTTCGCATGAGGCGGCGGCGAAGGGCGGCGAGATCATAGCCGCCGTCCCCGCCATCAGCGACCGACACTTCGGGGTGGGCGGCGACGGGGTGGTGCTCATCCTGCCGAGCGGCGTTGCGGATGTCAGGATGCGGATGTTCAATGCGGACGGCAGCGAGGGCAAGATGTGCGGCAACGCCATCCGTTGCGTGGGGAAGTACGCCTACGAGGCGGGGCTCACCGAGGGCAGGACGAGTATGACCGTGGAGACGGCGAGCGGGGTGAAAAAGCTCTCCCTCATCGTCGAGGACGGCATGTGCGCGGGGGCTTCCGTGGACATGGGCAGGGCGGTGTTCGAGGCAAAAGACATCCCTCTCGACGAGAGCTTTCTCCCGGACGGCTATTTGCCCGCAGACACCCCCTTCGGCAGGGTGTGGAGCGGCGTCCCCGTGAGTGCGTACGGGCAGACGTGGACGGGGACTGCGGTCTCCATGGGCAACCCGCACTTCGTCATCTTCACGGACGAGAATGTGGAGGCGCTCGAAATCGACAAGGTCGGCAAACTCATCGAGACTCATCACCTCTTCCCCGAACGAGTGAACGCGGAATTCGTCAATATCCTTTCCCCTTCGAGGTTCAGGATGCGGGTGTGGGAGAGGGGCAGCGGCGAGACCATGGCTTGCGGCACGGGGAGCTGCGCGGTGGCGGCGGCTGCCGTCGCGTGCGGCATTTTGCGCGAGGGCGCGGCGGCGGAAGTCGTCCTGAACGGCGGCACGCTCTCCGTTGTCTTCACCGCGGACGGAGTCACCATGACGGGGAATGCGGAAAAAAACTTTGAAGGAGAATATGCGATATGAAACTCAACCCGAATTACGCGAAACTTAACGAGAGCTATCTGTTTGCCGACATCGCGGCAAAGGTGCGCGCTTTTGTTCGTGAGCATCCGCAGGCGGATCTTATCAGTCTCGGGATCGGCGATGTCACCCGCCCCCTTTCCCCCGCCGTCATATGCGAACTGAATGCGGCGGCGCACGACATGGCTGCGGAAGAGACCTTCCACGGTTACGGACCGGAGCAGGGCTACGGTTTTCTGCGCGAGGCGATCGTCAGGCACTATGCGGCAAAGGGCGTCGTTTTGCACGATGACGAGGTGTTCATCGGGGACGGCGCAAAGAGCGACCTCGGGAATATGACGGAGTTGTTTTCCGAAAGCAGCGTACTGCTGCCCGACCCCGGTTATCCCGCCTATTATGACGTCAACGTGATGGCGGGCAACAGGATACATTTCGCCGCAGGGCACAGCCGCAACGGATTCAAGCCCATGCCGCCGTCGGGGAGACGTTTCGACATCATCTATATCTGTTCGCCCGGCAATCCTACGGGCGCCGTGTACACCCGCGAGGAATTGAAGGCTTGGGTCGACTACGCGCGCGAGACGGGCGCCGTCATATTTTTCGACGCGGCGTACGAGGCTTTCGTGCATGACAGATCGCTGCCGACATCCGTTTTCGAGATCGAGGGAGCGAGGGAGTGTGCGGTGGAATTCTGTTCCTTCTCGAAGTCTGCGGGGTTCACGGGGATGCGGTGCGGCTGGACGGTCGTCCCGCACGAACTTGCAGGCGGAGCGCTCAACAAAATGTGGCTGAGACGCCAGACCACCAAATTCAACGGCGCAAGTTACGTCGTGCAGCGCGCAGCGGCGGCGGCTCTCGGCGAACAGGGACAATACGAAAACCGCAAAATCATCGACTACTATATGCGCAACGCGCGCGTCATCCACGACGCACTCACGGCGGCGGGCATACGGCATACGGGCGGTGTGGATTCGCCGTACATCTGGATGCGCTGTCCACGCGGGATGACGTCGTGGGAATACTTCGACGCGCTTCTCGAAAGAGCGGCGGTGGTCGGCACGCCCGGCGTCGGTTTCGGCAGAAGGGGAGAGGGCTATTTCCGCCTGACGGCGTTCGGCAATGCGGAAAAGACCGCCCGCGCGGTCGCTCGGCTCGTGGATGTGACGCTTGCCATGACGAACAGGAAATGACGCTTGATGCGCGGTGTGTTCGACGCCGCAGATCGTGTTCCGGCCGCGTCGGTCTGTCGCCCCGCGCACCGCGGCAGAGAAAAAGCGATCGATGGCTGATACAGCAAAAACGCCGCTTCATGCGGCGTTTTTGAGTGCTTAATATGCGGTTTCTTGCAGTTTGTCCCGATCGGTTCAGTGCAGAAAACCTTTGATGACGGCGTCTTCCGCTTCCTTTTCCGTGAGCCCCAGGCTCATGAGTTTGATGAGCTGATCGCCTGCGATCTTGCCCACCGCCGCTTCGTGCACAAGGCTGGCGTCGGGGTGTGCGGCGTCGATCTGCGGGGTGGAGAGGATGCGCGCTCCGTCCAGGATGATGCCGTCGCATTCAACATGACCGAAGCAGCCGTTCTCGCCGATGACGTCGGAGTAGAATTCCTGACGGGAATTGCCCCTCGCGACGCTGCGGCTGACGATGTCGCAGGTGCTGTCCTTGCCTTTCAGGGTGACGCGGAAGCGTGAAATCGCCTTCTCGTCGCCGTCGGTGAGCAGCTTCTCTTTGACGAGGAGTTTCGCGCCGTCGCCGACGACCGCCTCCGTCATTCTGTCCGTGAAGGTGACGCCGCCGAGCTGGGTGGTGTCCATTTCGAGCACGGCTCCGCTCTCGAGGAAGGCGTTGGTGACGGGATCGAAGACGCGCTTGCTCCCTTGTGCGCCCTCGCCGTAGTGGCGCTCGACATACTTCACGCGGGAGTTTTTGCCTAGGTGGAAGGTGTGCACGCCGTCGTGCTCCGCCTTGCCTTTGCCGGGGTTGTGGATGCCGCAGCCCGCGACGATGGTGACGTCCGCGTCCTCGCCGATGAAGAAGTCGTTGTAGACGGTGTCCTGAAAATCGCCGACGGTCAGGATGACGGGGATGTGCACGCTCTTGTTTTTGACGCCCGCGGCGACGATGATGTCGATGCCGGGCTTGTCCGTCTTTTGGACGATCTGTATCTCATCCGTGGAATTCGCGGCGAGCCTTTCGCCGTTCTTTCTGATGTTGAAGCTCCCTTCGGGCACGGAGTGCAGCTCCGCGATCTTTTCGAGCAGTTCGAGATCGAGTTTTTCCATAGTCTCTCCTTATTCCGCCATAAAACTGCCGCGGCGGCAGTAGGGGGCGCCTGCGTCCGTGAGGGTGGGCAGGATCTCTTCCCGCGTGCCGACGACGGGCTGCGCCGCCGAGTTCAGCACCACGATGCGGTCCGCCGCCTGCAGGATCTTGTTCTGATGGCTGACGATGATGACGGTCTTGTCTCGGAGCTTGTCGAAGACGCCGACCAGTTCGTCGAAGCTCCACAGGTCGATGCCCGCCTCCGGTTCGTCGAGGAGGAAGACTTCTCCGCCCTTGGCGAGAGCGGTGGCGAGTTCGATGCGTTTGAGCTCTCCGCCGGAGAGGGTGCCGTCCACGGGACGGTCGATATAGTCCTTGGCGCAGAGCCCCACCGTGTAGAGGAAGTTGCACGCTTCGCCCGTGGCGAGTTTTTTGCGGCATGCCGCGCCCAGCAGGTCGCGGACGGTGATCCCTTTGAAGCGCACGGGCTGCTGGAAGGCGATGGTGAAGCCTTTGAGGGCGCGTTCCGTGACGGAGGCGTCGGTGACGTCTTCTCCGTTGAATACTATGCGTCCGGACGCGGGCTTATCAATGCCCATGATGAGTTTGATCAGAGTGGATTTTCCGCTGCCGTTGTGTCCCGTGATGACGGTCACGGACTTGTCGGGGAAGGTCAGCGAGACATCGGAGAGGATGCGGCGCGTCTTTTCGGGACGGTCGGGATCCACTTCATAGCATATGTTTTTCAGTTCGAGCATAATTTCTCCTTTTTGCAGAGATGGTCAGTCTTTGGTGCGGTAATCGTGTTTGAGTTTGAGCGCCGTCAGCACGTGGCAGATGACGGTGAAGGCGATGAGCAGGGCAAGGCACACATACTCGTTGTATTGGTATACGTGCCGCATGGGGCCCAGCCCCGTCACGTTGCCTATGACCGCCGTGCCGTACATCGAGGGGGTGATGAAATAGAACAGCTTCATCGCGCCTTCGAATTCGATGAGCACTCCCGCGAACACCACCTGCAGCACGATGATCACGATGATTGGCAGGATGGCGCTCTCCGACTTTTTGAGCAGGGCGGACACCGTGAGCCCCAGCGCCGTCACGCAGTAGTTGGTGAAAAAGAGCGCCAGCAGGATGAAGAACAGGGTGCGGGCGGGGTCGGACATGTTGTAGTCGATGAAGGCGAGACTGCCGAAGGTGATCACGACGGACTGCAAAAATCCGATGATGCCGAGAGCAGTGATCTTGGAGGCGAGATAAGCCACAAGATCCACTCCGCCGAACACTTCGCGTCCGAGCACCTCACGCTCCTTGCATATCTCGCGATAGCTGTTGAGCAGCCCCATCAGCGCCGCCGAAAAGGCGAGCAGGAAGGGAGTGGTGTGCGCCGAAGTCACGTGCCGCCACGGCTCGAAGAAGGTGCCGTCCTCATACACGAAAGAGATGATGATGAGCAGCAGCACCGGCTGCAGGATGAGGGGCACGATATACCACGGGCTCGTGACGATTTGTTTGAGATAACGCGCGAGGAGCACGCGGTATTGTATAAGGTTGGTGCGAGGGGTGAAATCACGCGTCTTTTTCATCGGTCACCTCCCCGCCGTCTGCGCCTGCGATCGCGGCGGCTTTGTCGCCGTCCGAGTCTTTTTCCTCTTTCGGGGAAGCGCCGTCCCCCTCTCTTTCTTCCTCGCGGGCAGGGGAGCGTTTCGCGCTTCTTTTCCTGTTCCCGCTCGCGCGCGGATGCTCCGGGAGCTGTTGCGGCGGCGCGTCCGCTTCGGGGGCGTTTTCGTCCGAAACGCCTGTTGACGTGTCCGTTTCGACACCCTCAACCGTGTTTTCCGCGATATCCGCCATTTCTGCATCCTGCGCGGTGGGCGCTGTCTCTGCGGCTGCGGCGGTCGGAGAGGGCGGTGCCGCGTGCTCTTCCCGCGTTGCGGCTTCGCTCTCTTTTTCCTCGGTCGTTCTGCGTTCCTCGGTGCGCTCTTCCGCTGCTTTTTCCGCTGCGTCCACGTCTGCGGCGCGGCGCCTGCGTCCCCGCGGACGCGTTGCTCCCTCCCTTTCCTCGTCGTCGTTCGGCTGCGCGGGGGTTTCCGCCTTTGCGGCGCGTTTCGCTTGCCTTGCGGCTTTCCACTCCGCGGCTTTTCCCGCCAATCCCTTTTTGGGCGGTTCTTCCGCAGCCTGTGCCGCTGCTGTCTCTTTCACCGTCTTTTTGCCTTCTTCGGGCGGGAGCATGGTCGCCTTCGCGTCGGGATAGAGAGAGCAGAACATCTTGTGGAGCTGCTTATAGTATTCGCTCGCGCGGTATTTGTGCTCGAAGTAGGCGCAAAGGGTCTCGTCATTGAGCGCCGCAAAGATGCGGGAGTAGCTCTTGCGGTTGAAGTATCTGAACACTTCGTCGTGTTTGCCGTAGAAGCACAGCCTGCCGTTTTTGCCGAGGAAGGCGACTTTGTCGCACTTGTCGAGGTTCTCCATCGCGTGGGTGATGACGATTATGGTGCGCCCTTTCACGGTGAGGTCTTTGAGCAGATCCATCATCTCGAGGTCGAGGTCGGGAGACAGCCCGCTCGTAGGCTCGTCGAGGAAGATGACCTTTGGGTCGGAGAGCAGTTCCATGGCGATGGACACTCTCTTGCGCTGCCCGCCGGAGAGGGAGGATATCTTCAGGTTTTCCCGTCCGGTGAGACGCACATCGGCGATCGCCTCTTTGACGTGCTCTTTGACTTCCGCTTTGGACATATTGGTGCGCATGCGCAGCATCGCGGTGTAGAAGAGCCCGTCCGCGACGGTGAGATCGTCGTGCATGATGTCCTTCTGCGGGACGTATCCCATCACGGACTTGTACGTTTTTATGTTGTCGTAATAGTCGTTGGTGTCGTAATAGATGCCGCCGCCCGTTGCGGGACGGATGCCGTTGAGGCAGTCCAGAAGGGTGGATTTCCCCGTGCCGGAGCCGCCGACGATGGCGACAAAGGAGCCCGGTTCGACGCGGAAGGACACTTCGCTCACCAGCTTTACGCGTCCGCGGGAGTGGCGGTCGACGACTTCTTTCGTCACCCCGACGGCGTCGATCTGGATGCCTGCGGGCGATGTGGAGTAGAGCAGTTTCCTGTCGAAGAACGTGTAGGCGGCGGTGGGGATGGAGATGCGGTCGTAATTGCCGAGGCGCGCCCTTCTCACCTTGCGGTTGTTGACGAAGGTGCCGCTCATGCTCCTGAGATCCTCGATGTAATATTCCCCGTCGTCGCACACGATGCGGAAGTGCTTTTCCGACACCATGGGGCTGTCCACCACGATGTCGCAGGAGGGGGAGCGTCCCACCACTGTGATGGTGCGGTGCGAGAGGTCGAAGTTGCTGTCCCCGCGTTTTCCCGAGATCTTTTTGACGGCGGAGATCTTCACGGTGTCGCCGCGCTTTTCTCCCGTCTTGCGGATGACGATGTCGCCGTCGAATTTCACCACCGGACGGCGGAAGCGTTTCCCGCCCGCGAGCGCCTCGGATTTGTAGCCTTCGGGGGTGAGATCCTCCACATACCAGACGTTGTTCTTTTGCAGGAAACGCAGCTGTTCGGGAGCCACGAAGAAGGACTTGATCACCACGTCGCATGTGCGTTTGGAGCCTACGACAAACTCCTTCTTCTCCTCGCTGTCGAAGAAGTCGAAAAGTTCGCCGTTGCTGATTTTGAGGATCAGACTGCCCATGTTCACCGCCGTTTGCGTAGTACAAAAAAGTATAACTCATTTTTTCCCCGAAAGCAAGCCGAACATTCATGTCAGAGCCGCCTGTCGGAGAAGACATTCCTGGGAGCCGTGCGGTCGGCGTGCGGAAGGGCGGTTTGTGTTACGGTATCACTTTCCGATACTGTCATCGCAAACAGGCAAATATTTAGAAAAATTTTTATAAATACCGCCGTAAATCGTTTGACACGCGCGCGTATAAAGGTATATATTTCATTCACTAAAATCATTAAATGCGGTTAATGGCGCATTCAGCTTAAATTAAGCTTTTGACGGGATTATAAGGCGCGGCGCGGAATACGGGAAGGCAAAACACGAATATCTGTGACGGATTTTTGTGCGCAGTACGCAGAACATAAGTGCGTCATATAGATGAAGACGAGGTCGAGATGAAAAGAAGAGAAGAGCCCGGGGTCGACGCAGATACGCTTGCGGTCAAGGTCTCGGGATTGAAGAAAAAGTATCCGCGCGCTGCCGATTATGCGGTCGGCGGGATCTCTTTCGAGGTGAGAAGAGGGGAGATCGTGGGGCTGCTCGGGCACAACGGCGCGGGCAAGTCCACAACTCTCAAATGTCTCACCGGCATGCTGCCGTACAAAGAGGGCGAGATCACCGTCTTCGGCGCTCCCGTCAAGGGGGACGCGACGGCGGCAAAGATGCATTTCGGCTTCGTCACGGACGATCACGCGGTGTTCTCCAAGATGACGGGGCTGGAATATATCGCGTTCATGGCGGACATTTACGGCGTTCCCGGCGACGTGCGCGAAGAGCGCCTTGCCGAATTGCAGAAGTGTTTCAACCTCGGCGACAAGATAGGGGCGCTCATCAGCAGCTATTCCCACGGCATGAAGCAGAAGATATGCATGATGGGCAGCCTCATCCACGAGCCCGCGCTCTGGATCCTGGACGAACCCATGCTGGGGCTGGATCCCACCACGATGAACGCGGTGTCCGAGTTCATGCGCGCCTATGCCGAAAAGGGCGGGGCGGTGCTCTTTTCCACGCACAATCTCGACGCGGTGCGCCGCATATGCGACCGTGCCATCGTGATACGCGGAGGACTCATCGAGGCTGACATGTCCGTGCGCGGCATCGGCGACGGCGAGCTGCTCGAAAGATTTTTCCTGCGCGGCGGGGAGGCGGAAGAATGACCCTCAGGACCGCAGGCATACTCCTGAAAAAAGAGATGCGGGAGTTCACGGGCGATCTGACGCGGTCGCGGAAATCTTCGGACATCCCGGGCAAACTGCTTTCTCTCGTGCTTGCGGCGGCGATCGTCACCTTCGCGTGTTTCGTGCTGAAACGCTTTGCGGAGATGTACATCGGCATAGAGGTCAACCGCGTCGAGGCGCCCTACACCCGCCTTTACGAACTGACGACGGCGATCTATGCCGTGCTGATCGTGGTCAACGCGCTCGGGGGAGTGCGCATCATAAACCGTTCCATTTTCGGCAGCGACGATCTGCGTATTTTCGTGACTCTGCCCGTGCCTTCCGACGCGATGTACCTCGCCAAGATGGCGGTGGCATACATCAAACAGTTCGTTTTCGGCTTTTTCACCGTGCTTCCCGTCAACATCACGCTGGCGACCTGCCTGCCCGTCGACGCGCAGTTCTACGGCATGACGGTGCTCATCCTGTTCTTCATGCCTCTGATCTCGCTTGCGATCGGGAGCGTCTTCGCCCTTCCCGTGCATATGCTGACGAGCGCGATCTCTTCGCGGTATGTCATCTCTCTCATCGTTGCGACGGGGGTCACGGCGCTGGCGTTCTGGCTCTATTCCGAAGTGCTGGATTTCATCGCGAACCTCATCTCGACGGGGGACGCCCGCTACTTCTTCGACGCGGAGACGATGCGCGAGATAGCGCGGGTGACGGGGAAGCTGTTCCCGGCGTCGTGCATTGCGGATATGCTGCTCACAAGCGACGCGGGCGAAGGGTTCGGCTGGGTGCTGCTCGTCACGGCGGCGCTGACGGCGGCGGGCGTGCTCATAGGCAGGCTCATGCTCATACCGGCGGCGCAGGACAAACTTTTCTCGCTCAACAGCCGTCACGTCTACAAAGGACGCGGGATGCCTTCGCCGCGCTCCACATTCGCGACTTTCATGCGGAAGGAATTCGTGCAGGTGCTGCGCACTCCTTCCTATGCGTTCAGATATTTCTCCACCGCCGTCATCATGCCCCTCATGGTCTATTTCTGCATGGACATCTTTTCCGAGCTGGTCGGGATGCTGGTGTTTGTGGACTGCAACCTCGAGATCGCGGTCTTCCTCATTGTGATGTTCGGTATCCTCACCAACACCTATTGCGCGGGCAACATCAGCCGTGACGGGGAGTTTTTCTTCACGATGAAGACGCTGCCCGTAAACTACCGCACCGTGATAGGCGCCAAAGTGGCGTTCTGTTTCATCGGTTCTACGGTGGCGACGACGGTGAGCGTGGCGCTGATAGGCGGGCTGGGCTACGTCACGCCGTGGCAGACGGTCTATCTGCTCGCGGTGACGCTGGCGGTCTCGGCGGCGCAGATCTGCTTTGCGACCAGAAGGGACCTCGGGCATCCGCGTTTCGCGAGCGCGGAGAACACCAATGCGGATGAGGGCGATTCCACGGTGTCGGTGCTGGTCATCATAGGGCTGGTCGTTTCCGCGGTGATCGGCGTTGTGGCGCTTTATTCGGGCATCTATCTCAAATTGACCTACGGCGAAGCGTACGGAGAGACCGTGGCGATAGCGAGCGTTGCGGCGATCGCGGTCGCACTGCTTGCGGCGTCACTCATTTATCTTTTCGTCGGGCTTGACAAAAAATACAGACAGGTGAGCGGAGGCGAAGCATGAAAAACAAACTGATAGCTTTGATGGCAGTCATCCCGCTCATTGCCATGTTCACCATCATGACATTTACGGGCGCGGCGTCCGTGGCGGTGTCGATCCCGGTCTCCGGGGTGGAAGTCTCCGCGACGGGGGCGGAGGACGGCATCCTCACCATAGATATGGCGGATTATGCTTACGACAAGTATATCCGGGTGAACGTCCTGCCCGTGAATGCCGCAAACCGCGAATACGACCTCGAATTCTCCGCCGTGGAAGGCAGCGAAGAGGGCGCGATCACCGTGGAAGAGGACGGGCGCATCATCCCCGAAAAGACGGGCGCAGTCAAAGTGACCGCAGTCACGAGGGACGGCGGTTTCCGCGCGAGCGCCATCGTCAACGTGATCAGTTCCAAGGCGCTGGACGCCGACATCACCGTCGTGGGACGCGACGATGACGCCGAGTATGAAGTCAGCCCCTCGGAGAGCGGCGAGGCGGATTACGAAGTGACTCTCCCGGGCGGAGCGTTCCTCTTTGACGCGAAAGCGCTGCCCGCGTCCGTGAGTGCGGATGTGACCTATTCAGCCGAGCCTTACGGCGAGGACGGTACGGAGGGCGGATTCGAGATACATTCCGTGACGGGGCTCGCATATGCGCGGCTGTCCGGGCAATATCTCGTGACCGTGAAGGTGGATCCTGCGGTGGAAGGGAAGGAGAACGTGACCGTTCTCGTCACCGTTGACTGCGGCGGCGGATTCACCGTGCAGGGCTCGGAAGAGCGCGAACAGGAGATCAAGCTCCCGCCCGCGACCGCCTCTGCGACGGTGTATGCGGAGAGCGGCGAGGAAGTGACCGTAGAGGACGCGCAGGGAGTTTCCTGGGAGACGGAAGACCTCGGCGACGGGAAATACGCCGTGCGCGTGACGTTCTCGGACGACGCGGCGGACGGCGCTTCGCTCACCCTTGTCTCGGGCGGGGAGAGTGTGAAAGTCACGTTCGCGTTCACCGATCCCGTGAGCGAGATATACGGCAGATATAAGGATACGGAAGGCAATTTCCTGCAAAAGACGGGGTTCACCGCGACATATGCCGCGGTTTCCGAACCGGCGGCTGCGGACGGCACGACCTTCCGTTTCGAAGTGCTGGGCGGGGCGGCGGAGATCGTCTCTTCGGACGCCGACGCAGGCACGTGCAGGATAAAGGCAGTCGCGGCGGGCGAAGCGGTCATCGTGCTCTATGTCACCGAAAACGGAGCGGAGCGCGAGGCGGACAGGGCGACGCTCGTCGTTGCGGACGGCTATTCCGCATTCACATTCACGGACAACGCGCAGAGCTGGGGCATAGGCGGTGTGCACGCCGTCGGCGGCACGGACTATGCGGGAAGCGGGTTCGTCTCCGCGACGCCCGTCCTCGGGCTCAAAGCGCAGCGCGGCACATCTGCGGTGTCCTTTGACGCGGACGAAGTGGTCTTCACCTCCTCCGATCCTTCCGTGGCGGAAGCGGTCGCGACGGAGGGCGGCTGCGCGGTGAAAGCGAAGGGCACGGGCAGAGTGACCATCACCGCCAAATGGCGTTACAGCGATCTTTTTGAGGACGGAGTGTCCGCAAGCATCACGATCGACGTCGTCGCGGACGGCGTCAACGTCACGGACTACGAGAGCCTCATCGCGACGACGGACGCGAAGAGACCCGTCGTGCTGCAAGATGACGTCATGCTCGGGGAATATATGTTCGACGCGGACGGCTATCTCAAGCCCGGCGCCGACCTCAGCCGCTTCGTGAGACAGATCGAGACCACGGCGGACTGGACCTACTACGCCAACCGCGGGATGTCACATCCCACCGTCAACTACATCGTGGAGTTCACAGCCGATGTCTACGGCAACGGCAAGTATATTGACGGCGACTACATCACGCAGGTCACTCCCATGGTCAGTGCTTCGGCGTCCGTGTTCAAAGGACCTTTGAACTTTGTCGCCATCGAGGGCACCGCGGCGGTGAAAGCGCAGGACAACATCGTCTTCCTCGTGCGCACGGACGACATCACCATCGACAATGTGGTGCTGCGCGGGTGCAGCGACGAGAGCCTGTATGACGACGGCAAGATGGAGCTTGGTTATCTCAACACCGTGGGCACGGTGCTCGAGCTCATGTCCGACTGCCGCGTCATCAACAGCCGCATCTCCAACGGAAGGACGGGTGTGCGCGCATTCGGACGCGCGGGCGTGGACGCCGTGGTGAGTGCGGAGAATCCCGTGAACGTCGAGGCGGAGCGCATCGACGTCGAATTGGAGAGCTGCATCATCCAAAACGCGCGCGAGTTCCTGCTGAAGCTCGGCACCAACCGCAAGGTGAGAGGAGTGTTTGACAGCGACGCTTACAACAACGGTGACCTGTCGGCGATGGAGCCTTCCCTCACCGCGAACGGGATCACATACGAACCGCGTACCGATTCCAATCTGAGTGACGATAATTTCGTTGAGAATTTCGTCCTTACGGATGTCACGCTTAAAAACTGCGCACTCTACAATTCCGGGCTCTTCTCGATCGGTTTCGAGAGCTGCTTTGCGGGACCCATGCTGGACGGCGGCATGCTCAAACTCGACTATTGGGACAATATAGGCGGCACCAGTTATTCCGCGGTGCTGCACATGGTGGGCGACGTCAGGATGTACGACTGGAAGTCCCTCTCCATGGTGGACAGCTCCACGCTGATCGAGCTTCCCGGCGGAGTGGACTCGCAGATCGCGTTCCTGCAGCTCAACATGAGTGAGATGCTCAACAAAGTGTGCACCTACGGCGGCAAGTTGTACGAGGACATCATTGTCACCGAAAACGGCGAGCAATATGTGCACGGCGGCATCGCGATGTACGGCGGCGGCAAGAACTACGGCATCGTGGACTTCTCCGATTTTGATGGCGAGATCCCCACGGAATATGAGGTCAATCTCTCCGTGCTCGCCGAGGGTGAGGACTCGTCCACATCCAGCGCGCTCTATCTGCAGGGCACCATGCTCCCCCTCGCCGCAGGCACGCAGAACTTCCGCTTCTTCATGTACGACGGTTGGAGCGATTCGAGCATCGACGCGCAGCGCGAAGCCTTCGCAAACGGCACGGCGTTCAGCTTCATCAAGCCCGCCGAGAGATAAGATCATAGGGAAGTGCTTTTGCGGGGCAAAAGCACAAACAAGCACTTTATGTGCATAAAATAGAGGATTAACATCAAGAGGTGAAGCATGAAAAAGAAAAATCTTGCTTTGACGATCATTGTCGCGCTGCTGGCGGTCATTCTTGTCGGGTGTCTCGCCGCCTGCAACGAGAAGCCGGACATAGTTCCGGATGACGACATCGAGACCCCCGGCGAAGACGGCGGCGACACCGGCGAAAAGCCCGTGCAAAAGGAAGTCACCGTCAATGCCCATGCGGAGATGACCTACGGCGACTCTTCCTATGAGTGGGTGTACACCTTCGAGGGTGCACCCGAAGGCGCAACGCTCGAATCCCTCGGGCTCGAGGGCAAGGTGGATGTGGACGACAGATATATTCCCGCCACATCGTCTTTGGAAGCCAAAGTCTATGATCAAGGCAAAATCAAGATCGACCGCGGCTCCGACACGGACGAGTACAAGTTCAAGAAAGGCACGGCGATCCTCACCGTCAGCCCGCGTCCCGTCACCGTCACGGTCGGCAGCCAGACAGTGTCGTACGACCCCAACGGGATCACTCCGGTCATGGACGGCAGCGTAGGCATAAAGACAGAAGGAATTGCAAGCGGACATGCTCTGACTTCCATTGCGCTCAAGACCGAAAGTGCCGTGGTCAATGCCGGCGACAGTTCCGCGATCGTTTATGACGCCGATGCGGAGAACAGCATCGTCATAAAGAAAGGCGCCCTCAATGTGACTGCGAACTATTCCGTTACCGTCAAAGTGGACGAGGATGCAAAACTCACCGTTATAAAGGCGAAACCGATAGTGGATATTTTCGTCGGAAAGAAGTATGACGGCGAAGCAACGAACTTCAATGCTTATGACACGGCAGTCAAGGATATCATTGAGGCGGCGGGTTATACGGAATATACCATAATTGATACGACAGCCGCCAATACGCAGCATTCCGCGGCGGGCGGTTATCCCGTGCAAGTGAAACTCGAAGGCAACAACAACTATGAGGAGCAGACCGTCACGGCATATCTCGGCATCCGCACCTTTGTGGACAGCGAGGGCAACTGGTACAGCATCCCCGAGGCGTCCGCCATCGCGGCGAGAGAGCCGTTTACCATTATGATGGCGATGGACACCACCATCACCTCCGACACAGTCATCGGCAAAGATCTCACCGTCGTCCTGCGCGAGATCAAGAGCACGAACACCTCTGCCGACCACGATATCTCGTCCGAGGTCGCCAAGCCGACGTATGCGAATTACAAAGAACATGCCGTGCAGGCGGACAAAAAAGCTGAATACATCGAAAGCACCATGACGGTGGTGCAGGGAGCCCAACTCACCATCGAAGGAAACATCATCGTCAGCGGTCTGCTTAGCCGCCAGGATCAGGGCATACAGGGACACACTTCCGGCAACCACAGCGTGCTGGCGGTCGCGGGCGATGTCATCGTTGCGGACGGCGGCGTGCTGGATGTGCGCGGCTATGTGCGTGGCGAAGGCAAAGTTACTGTTGTCAAAGGCGGCAGGATCTATACTCCTTTCACCGTTTATGATTTTAAAGGAGGTACTGCGACCGCAGGATTGTATCAAGGTGGCAATGTTTCTCCGTTCAATTTGTTCGACATTTTCTACAATCTGCAGGCGGATACAAGAGTAGAATACGGCTCTACGGTTACAAGCTATCTTTCCCTGTGGGCAGCTTCGCGTTACAACACCACTATGGCGGATTTGGTGGGTGAAGGCAACAGCTTTTTCAGTCTTTCGGATGGCGCCGCGCTTGAAATCAGCTGGGAGAAGTCTGATGACTACTCAATGGCGAGCGGCCGCAATAAGATCGTTTTCCTCGGCGACGTGACACTTGGTGATATTTCATTGACAATAAATGCAATAATTACAACTGTTACGGTCAATCTGTCCGATGTGAGAGTACCGATCTCTCAGAGATTTGATTGGCAGGTCGGCGACGGTACGACGGAAAGCAGTCTCACAATGCCGGACGAATACAAGCTCCTGCCCGGCTCCAAACTCGTGGTCAGCGAGAATGCGACGCTCGTCGTAGAAAACAGTCTTGTCGCTTATAGCGTGTTCGAAGAGACAAATTTTGCGTCTCTCGGCAGTTATCCTTTCAAAGATCGTCCCGAACTTATCGTCAACGGCAAGCTCGTCTTTGCCGACGGTGCGTCCTTCGGCGGACAGATCAAGTCCGAAACGAGCGGGGCTCAGGTGGTAACGGGAGCCAGTTTTACGGCTAAAGTTAATAGCGTTGAAGGAGTCGGAACGGGAATAGAGTCGTTCATGAAGACGTTTGATATTACGGAATATGCTCGTTTTGATGAGGGCAAACTCACGCGCGATGAAAAAGTCGACAGCGGGAACGCCAGTTATAAAGACCTTATTTATAAAGAGTATTCTTCCGACAACCCCATCGAGGCGAACGCGACCTACACCTACAACGCGGAGACGGCAACGTGGACTAAGGCGTAAAGAGACGCTTTTCATCTGAGCAGAAAACCGCCCGACGCGCCCCGCGCGAGAGAGCAACTCTCGCGCGGAGCCCAAACGGGCGGTTTTTCTTTCCCGCGGAAAGCCCGCACGCAGAAGGCATACGCAACGCACCTCATCCCCGACCGAAAATGCGTTTGTCGCAGCTCCCCGGCAAGCTCTCCGTGGTAGTCGTGTATAACTCCGGGACAACGGAGGAGCAGGAAAACTCCGGGACAGCGGGGACGGGGTAAAGCAGGGGACCCATCTTTGATGGGGTTTGGGTGCGCAAATGTTCAATGGCAGGCACATCTTGCCTGCCATTGAACATTTTTGCCCCGTCCCCATTTGTCCCGCCCCGTTCCCGTTTCGGGCGCATTAACGGATAGCTTGATAGAGCGTGCCGGAATATGCCGTCTCTTTTTCGAAGACGGTCTCACGCGCCGCTCAGCCAAACTTGCACAGCGGGCGCTTGCGCTCGCTCTTGCAAGTCGCGGCGCGCCCCGCGACCTCGCAAGCCGGACGGAAAGTTAAATAGACACGGGCTTGGTGCGCGTCGAGTCGCCCTCCTCGCCCCGCGAGGGGATCTCGACCAGTGCCGGCATCCGCTTGATTATGTGGGTGCGATTACCAAAAATTTTGGTAAAGTTCAAAAGTAAGTCCCGCATTTTGGGAGATGGCAAGCCTCAAGGGGTCCCCGCCGAATGTATATTCGGAAGGGGGAAAGGAGCAGCCGTGCGACAGATGAGCGGCGGAGTTTGCGACGCCGCGTAGGCGAGCGAGTGCTGCGACGCAGTGGGGGAGGAGTCCCGAAATCGGGGTCCCCGCAAAGTACCACAGCGAAGCGAGGATACTTTGTGGGGTTTCAGTGAGGAGGGGGTCTCTTGCTCCCATGTTAGAGGACGTTAGCTTGGTTTTTCTTTGAGCACGCCGTGCCCTCTGCTCGGGCCACCCGCGAGACGAAAAGTCTATTTTAACCATCCCCGGGCGCTCCGTCGCACACAAAATTTCGCTTTTTTTCGGGGGATGTTTACGCGCTTTTGATTTTGTGTTATCATATTTTATAGTCATTTGGCTCGGAGGAGTTATGAGGATCGCCGATTTGTTCCGAAAAAAGAGGGCTGTCTGGTCGTTTGAGGTGTTCCCGCCCAAGCAGCAGAGCGGCATGGGAAGCGTCAATGCGACGCTGGAGGAGCTTAGAGACCTTGCGCCCGATTACGTCTCGGTGACGTACAGCGCGGGCGGCAGCCGCAACGCGCATACGGCGGAGGTCGCGCGCAGGGTGCGCGGTCTCGGGATGGAGCCCCTCGGGCACATCACCTGCGTCAATTCCACGCGCGCGGAGGTGCTTTCGGCGCTCGAAGGCTTGCGCGATGCGGGGGTAGAGAACGTCCTTGCCCTTCGCGGCGACAGGGTGGAGGGCGCGACGGCGAGTGATTTCCGATTCGCGTCCGACCTCATCGCGTTCATCCGCGAGCAGGGGTTCGACTTCGACATTTCGGCGGCGTGCTATCCCGAGGGACACCCGGAGAGCGAGAGTCTCATCGCGGATGTCAGGCATCTTAAAGAGAAGGTCGACCTCGGCGTGACCCATCTCAACACCCAGCTCTTTTTCGACAACGACGACTATTTCCGTTTTATGGACATGGTGCGGCTCGCAGGCATAGACGTCCCTGTGCAGGCGGGGGTGATGCCCCTTGTCAAAGCGTCGCAGTTCGGCGGCATAGTCAAGATGACGGCGGCGAAGATCCCGTCCAAGATCTCGCGCATGTACGCGCGGTTCGCGGACGATCCCGAGTCTCTCACCGAGGCGGGCATCGCCTACGCCACCGACCAGATCATCGATCTGCTCAGCGGCGGCGTCAACGGTGTGCACCTCTACATCATGAACAACGCCTATGTCGCACGGCGCATCACCGAGAATGTGCGCCCCTTCCTCAACAAACTCA
>CASDRL010000034.1 GCA_949283145.1 uncultured Clostridia bacterium
CATTCGGAGTGGAGCCGCTCACCAAGCGCTCACAGGGCGAAGCCCTCTTGAGCGCCGCGGCGACCGTGTGAGTGCCGAGGGCTGGACGGCAGTGCGTCGGCAATGCGCCATCTGATCGCTCCGCGGGCGCATTGCAAGCGGCATAACATGGCGGCGCCGTGAAGGCGCCGTCCTCGGACGCCCTAATGCCCGAGCGCCGAAGGTGCCCCCTAAAACCGTGGGGCCCCGCAGGGGGGAATGGTTTTTGGGGGAACCCGCAGGAGGGGGCTTAACAACATTCCTATATCAGGGGACGGTAGCTTGTTTCAAACATGGGGGAGGAAAGCCCGAAGGGAAGGAGGGGGGAATTCTTACTCACCCGCGAGACGAACAGTTTATTCGAAGTGTCCCCGACCACAATGTCTCTCTGCAAGCGTTAAGCCGGTGCTTTACGACAAAACCCGCGTTTATGCGCGGGTTTTGTGGGTATAAAGCGGGTGTTGTGTGATGTTGTGTGATGTCACGGAATGCGGAGACTGCCGTTTTGCGCAACGATGAGGAAGCAGGTTCCCACGATGTTTTCTTCGGGGACGCAGCCGATCATGCGGCTGTCCGTGCTGTTGTTGCGGTTGTCGCCGAGGACGAAGAAGTGCCCGTCGGGGACGGTGAGGGAGAGCCCGTCCGCTCTGCCGTCCATGGGCTCGAGGATGTAGTCTTCTTCGGCGAGATCTCCGTTGACGAAGAGGTCTCCGCCGCGGATCTCCACCCTGTCTCCCGCGACCGCGATGACGCGTTTCACCAGGTGGTGGGGGACAAAGTCGGGGTCGGCGTTCCAGTCGTAATAGAACACTACGATGTCGCCGCGCTTGGGGGTGCGTACTTTGTCGAGGAGGAGTTTGTCGCCGTCATCCGTCATCCCCGTGACGCCGCCGTCCAGGGTGGGGCGCATGCTTTCACCGTCAACGATGTAGGAGGTGAAGACGAATTCCCTGAGCAGCAGCGCGCAGACCACGGCGAGCACCGCTACGACGGCAAGCGAAATGAGAGCGGCTGCCAGCCGCTTTTTTTTGGTGCTGCCGGGGTCGGCTTCGTTTCGGAACATCAGATCGTTTTCGTCCATAGCACCACTATATGCGCAGGGGGATCATATCCACACGATATTGTTGAAGACGGCGTTTTCCGCGCCGGAAACGATGAGCTGCTTGCAGATGCCGAAGCGGGAAAGCGGTTTGCCGATCTCGTCCTTGCATTCCTGTGCGGAGAGGCGCACCTTCTGCCAGAAATCGCCGCCTTTGAGGTCCACCCGGCAGGAGTAATGCGTGAGGTCGGGATAGGAAACGAACGTGAAAGTGACCGTCTTGGCTTCGGGAGAGTAGATGTCCATCTGCAACACGGCGTTTTTGCCGCAGGAGAAATCTCCGTGCGAAGTCCGGCACAGGACGAGCCTGCCTGCGGATACGGAGACGCCGGAGATGTCGAAAGGACCTTTTTTGACGGACAGGACGGATTCGTCAAGGAAGAAGTCGTCCGTCGTCACCCAGAAAAGTCCCGTGCCCATATTGCCGGAATAGACGATGCGCGGGGTCGCCGCGGTCGCACCGGGCGACGCTTTCGCGCCCGAGTCCGCGGGGATCACCCCCGCCACGCGGGAGCTTGACAGCACTCCGTCGGCGGATCGCGTCGTTGCGAACGCGACGGTCAGCTCTTCGGGGGAAGAGACGGGCACCCGATAGACGTATTCGTGTTCCCCCACCGTCTGAGGGGCGGAGAGGGGAGCCCAGGTGCGGGCGAAGGACACAGGCTCGCCGGAAGAGTAATATGCGACGACTTCGGCGGGCGTCTCAAAGCATTTGAGGTGGAAATAGAGGTTGTGCTCGTCCGTGCGGAAGAATGCCTCCGGCATCGGGACGGGCGCGCTGTCGTGAGCGAAATTCTTTCTGAGCCAAACGATGAGGCTGTCATAGGCGGAGACGCTGATCTGCGACGCCGTGCCGCGTACGATGAGCAGCACTTTGGAGTGCGCCGGCACCAGCGAGAGTATGTCGCCCGCCCTGTCCACATCCGTATTCGATGAGTTGGATGAAACGATGAAGTAGGTCGGGCAGGAGACGAGCTTTGCATACGTTTCCGCGCCGACGCCTGCGGAATAGGCGCGCTCTTCGTCGTCGGACGGCAGCTCGCGGTCGCCGCCGGGGAAGCGGGGAGTGCCCCTGCGCCAGAGATAGCCGCCCCCGTTGATGGGCACGAGCGCACGCACTCTTCCGTCCATACCCGCAGCCTGCCACGCGATCTGCGCGCCGAGGTCCACGCCTATTATGCCGATCCTTTCCGCATCGACATATTTCAGCTCCGAGATCATTGTGATCGCCCTGCGCGCGAGTTTCGCCCACACGAACCACGGGGTCTCGCGTCCCGTTGTGGTGATGGAGTAGAGGTGGGAAAAGCATTCGGGCGCCTGCGCGAAATATAACTCTTTGGGATAGGTCGTGCGGGGAGCGTCTTCCCCGTCGTGCGCCCTTCCGAGATAGTCGCAGAAGCAGACGACGTAGCCCGCCTTGACCAATGAGGATGTGATGTCGTCATAGCGGCGCGTTTCGTCCTGCGAGGGGAGCAGGATGAGCGCCGGGCGCGCGTCTCTCCAACGGGAATCGTAACTTATGCGCGCATAGGCACGCACCCGCCCGCCGGCGGTCTTTTCCGAGGTGAAAAAGACTTCCGCCGTGACGATGTTATCTTTTTCTCGGGAAGAAAAAATCGAGGTCTCCGTCCCCTCTTTGACGGGATTGACTCCTTCCCAGATCTCCGTCGGCGTCAGCAAGCGCAATTCCATACCCGAAATTATACCCCAAAGCGAAGGCAAAGTAAAGCAGTAATAATCCGCACCCCGGGGATGAAAGGGCGCACTCCCTTGCGGCGCTTTCTTTCAAAGCGAGCGCACCCGCGGTGCCGCCGCTCCTGCGGAGCGCGCGGTCATACTCCTCCGCCATCCGTTGCATCGTCTCGTCGTCGGGCATTCGGCAATCCATATCCTCATGGTATGCCGGGCGGAACCGCGAAGTGCGTGCGCGACCCGGAAACGACGAGTTCTCATTCGGAGACGGAACAACGCCCAGCTCAGCCGGATTCTTTTACGGTGACTGCGGCGGAGCAGGAGAAGGAGATGTCCGCAAGGCAGTTTTCGGGCAGGGTGTAGCCGATTTTGCGGTACACGATGTTTTCCAGCCCGAGGAAATCGGCGGAGTGTTCGAGGGAGAGCGCATGGCAGGCGAGAAGACGCGCTTCGATGTCGCGGGCTGCCTGTTCGGCGGCGGCGATGACGATGTCTTCCGTCGGCGATGTCGCGCTGCCCGCGAACTGTGCTTCCAGAAAGGAGACGGACACGCGGACCGACGCGTGCACGCTCATCCCGTCCGATGAGATCTCGGACGAGGCGTTCAGCACGCGGAACTCGACGCGCGCGCCTTCCGGCAGCGAGACGAACAGTCTGCCTTTGACTTTGCTTCGGCTGAGCAAGGCGGCGGCTTGCGCCATTTCGCCGTCGATGACAAAGCAGTCGCCGCGGTGCACGACGAGAGTGCGGTCCAGCCCGAACTCTTTCACTCCGTCCGGGCTCCCCTGTTCGGAAGAGGGCGGGTGTCCCGGGTCTTCGATGTCGATCAGGGGAACTCCGACGCTCCCGCTGCGGGAAAGGGAAGCGGCGAGGAAATCCTTCACGGTGACGAGCGCGATGCCGTCCCCGCCGGGATCCTGCAAAAGAGCCTCTTGGATGAAGAATGCCGAAGCGTCCGTTGCCGTCCTTGCCGCAAGCACTTCCGCGGGATCGTTTTCAGTTGCCGTCACGGCGGCTTGTTCGGGCAGAGAATAGGACGACACCAGCGGACGGAACAGATCCGCATGGTCGACGGAAAAGACGCTTGGCGACAAAACAAGCACATTACAGTGCGAAAGCGACACGAGAAGCCCCATTTTTTGCGATATCTTGTTCAATCCTTCGGATATGGTCGCGCCCGTCGCGGAAAGGACGGCATAGCTTTCTGAGGGCGAATCGGTCCCGCCGGACACCACGACGGAAAGAGCGGAAACGTTGAACCCGTCGTCCGCAAGATCGATGCCGACGCCGATGACCAGGGCGGATCGCGTGAGCGGTTTGATGTCCGTCACCCTGCCGAAAAAGACGAGGATGACCGCGGCGGCAACGAGCACCGCCCATTTGGTGCGGAAGAATTTGTCGCGGAGCTTTGCCGAGAGCGCGCGGGCGGCGCGGTTGTCAGACACGGGACGCCTCCTTGTTCTCCTGCGTATCCGACGGCGCGGCGGCGCGAGTATTTGTACGGCGTTTGCGCACGGCGATCGCCGCGGCGAAGAGGGAGAGCGCGACGGAGACGCCGCACGCCGCATATCCGAAAGATGTCACGGAGAAATCGATGATGTCGTAGAGAGAGGGCAGGACGAGCGGCACGACGATCATCGCCGCGGCAAACAGCAGGGAAGCGGGAGCCGAACTCCCCGTCGCGCATCTGCAGCTTGCGCGCGCTCCCCATACGGTGAAGGAAAGGGAGAGCACCGCCATCACGATGACGACAAAGATCGCCGCCCATTCCAGCCTGCCGATCTCGAGTGAAAGTTTGTTGAACGCCGCGATGCGGATGATCATGTTGTAGGCGTAGGGGAGCGCGGCGCCGTACATTGCGACGGCGAGCATGGCAATGACCGCAACAAGCAGGAAAGAGACGCCTGCGCCCGCGGCAAGGAAGGGGAATTTCCTGCGCTTCCGTATGGAAGCGAACGCCAGCGGCAGCATATCGCCAAGCCACAGCCCGAAGAGCAGTCCGCGGGAGAAAAATTCTTCCGCAGGCATTGCCGCAAGAGGAAGATTGCGCCCGAAATCGAGGTCCGTTTCAAGAAGAGCGAGGTTGCACGCGACGATGAGGAAGAGCGCGGGGGCGAAGAGCTCGGCGCAGCGCGCGACGGAACGCAGTCCTTTCACTCCGAGGTAAAGGACGGGCAGCGCGAGCACCACGATCACGACGTACGGCGGCACCGCCTCAAAAAGATCCACCATCAAAAATGCCGCGGTGTAGGCGAAATAGATCACCCCTTTCATGATGAGCCAGAGGGAGACCGCGGCGGAATAGAGCCGGAGCAAAGGGTCGCGGCGCACCGTCCCCCACGAGAGCCCGCCGCACTTTGAAAGGGAAAGAACGCAGGCGAGACAGACGGCGTCCGCGGCGAGCATGAAGAGGTAGAGCCACAGCGTGTCCGACATCATTTTTTCCGCCACGAGCCCGGGCAGAGAGGAGACTTTGAAGACCGTGCCGCAGCAGAAGACGAGCGCCGCAGCCTGGGTGTCGTAGAGAGAAAGGTGCCCTGCGTCCGAGCTGTCGGGTGCTCTCACGGCGAGATTTGCCGCGGAGAGCGAATTTTCACAAACGGCAGATGACGTGTCTGTTTTCATAGTTCATCATCCTTTTTCTGTCGGGTTCGGTTGAAATTTGGGAAGGAGAGAGGGCGGGTGGTCATGTCGGGAGGATAGGCTTTTGCGACGCCGTCGGCGAGGTCTTCCGGGATGCGCGGGGCGTACGGCGCGAAGTAGGGAGCGCCGTAGTTCTGCACGGAAGAGAGGTAGCCGAGGGTGAAGACGAGCGCGGCGATGATCCCGAACAGACCCAGCACCGCGGCGGCGCACAGATAGAGTATGCGCAGGATGGAGAGCGTCCCGACCTGATCGGGCACACAGAATATCCCGATGGAAGAGAGCGCCGTCACCAATACGGCAGGAGAGGAGATGAGTCCCGCTTTCACGGCGGTGTCGCCGAGCACGATCGCGCCCACTATGGAGAGGGAGACGCTGAGGTATCTCGGCATGCGCATGGACGCTTCGTTCAGCACTTCGAAGAGGAGCAGGACGAAGAGCATTTCGACGGCGGGAGGGAAGGGGATGGAGCTTGTCGCGCCGACGAGGGTGATGAGGAATTTCATCGGGAGCAGGTGGAAGTGATAGCTTTGCAGGGCGACATAGCCCGCGGGCAGCAGCACGGTGAGCGCCGCCCCCAGCACGCGGAAGATGCGGGCGAACGTGGCGCGCCAGTCTCCCGAATAATAGTCGTAGCTGTCCTGCATATCCTCGATGAGCAGGAAGGGGACGGTGAGCACGATGGGGGAGCCGTCAGTGATGACGGCGACCCTGCCTTCCAGCAGCTTTGCGGCGACGATGTCGGGCTTTTCGGAGCTGCCGATCTGCTTGAAAAAGGAGCGGGAACGCTCTTCCAGAAAGGGGATGAGACACGCGCCGTCCGTGATGCCGTCGATGTCCGCGCGGAGGAGTTTTTCTTTCACCTTGTCCACGACAGCGGGGTCGGCGACGCCGTGGACGTAGGCGAGAGTGACGGGCGTTGCCGTCCGTCTTCCCACGGAAAGATTTTCAAAGACGAGGTCGGGGGACTTTATGCGCCTGCGGATGAGGGCGGTGTTGGTCTTGATCTCCTCTATGAACCCCTCGCGGGGTCCTTTCAGCACGGTGGCGGTCGGGGGTTCCGCGACGGAGCGCTTCTCCGCCTTGCGCTGCGAGAACATGAAGGCGTCGCCGCACCCGTCCCGGAAGAGGGCGATGTCCCCCTCTGCGATCTTGCCCACCCCCTCTTCGAAGGTGAGGACGGTCACGTCCTGGCAGAATGAGGACGCGCCGAGCAGAAAGAGACGGAGCTCTTCCGTTCCGCGGGGGAGAACCCCCGCCTCGTCCGCGCGTTTTATCACGGGCGCGATGATGTCCTGCTCCAGCAACAGCTTGTCCGAGAGACTGTCGATGTAGGCAAGGAGCAGGGTCTCGCCGCCGCAGGGGACGTCGCGCAGCAGCAGATCCCCCGTGGAGTGGAACTTGTCTTTCAAAAGCGTTTTGATCTCTTCCGTTGTCACGGGGAGAGCATTGCCCCTTATCCTTTCTTCTAAACGTGCGCGCGCGATCCCGCGGGCAAAAACCCGCAAAAAATTCAAAAATCCTCTTTTCGCGGGCGGAAATGTGTAGTATAATCGTTTTATTGCGAAGGAGGGGATATATGAGCAACGAAGTCTATTTCGATCCGAACATCGCCATTGCCCAGATAGACGCCGAAGAAGAAAAGGCGCAGAAAAAAGCCAAGCGCAGGACGCTCGGGCAGATCATCAAATACGCCATCTGCACCGCGAGCGCGGGTCTCATCGAGTTCATCACCTTCACCATCCTCACCGAGACGCCCATCCTCTCGTCCATAGCGGACGAGAAAGTGTGGTTCTTCACCGAGAACAACATGGCATGGTTCGTCGCAACGGCGATCGCGCTCTTCCTCTCCATTGTCTGGAACTTCACCATCAACCGCAAGTTCACCTTCAAGTCGGCGGGCAACGTGCCGAGAGCGATGACCCTCGCCTTCCTCTTCTATGTGCCCTTCTTCCCCTTCAAGCTGTGGTTCAACAGCTATATGCCCACCCACCTCGGCGTGGATCCTCTCCTGATCGAGGTCATCACCATGCTCCTCAACGGCGTGCTGGAATTCTGCTGGCAGAAGTTCGTCATCTACCGTAAGGAACAGGACACCGCCCCCGCTAAGCACGAGATCGGCACCATCGGCGAGTTCGGCGAGATCGCCGTCGAACAGCCCGAAGTCACCGCCAACGACATCCTTGCTCTCATGCGCGCAGGCAAAGACATCACCGCGGACGACAAGACGCTCAAGAAAGAGCTGAAAGAGCTCAACAAAGCCCAAGCCTGAGCGCGCTATTTGGCGCACAACTTTGTCAGCGCCCCGTCTTCGGACGGGGTTTTGTCGTGTTCGGGGACGCTTTGAATAGACTTTCCGTCTCGCGGGGAGTTAGAATTCCCCCTCCTTCCCTTCGGGCTTTCCTCCCCCGTGTCCGAAAAAGTGCAGTCCTCCTAAAATGCGGAACTTACTTCCCGCCTCTTGAAAAAAAAGTTTGAGTCTCGCACTAACATAATCGAGCGGCGAACAGTACTCACTGAGAACCCGGCACGGGCGGAGGAATTCGGCACTCGCAAATTAAAGCTCGTGCCTATTTGAGTTTACGGCGTTGCTCGGCACTCACTTAGCGCGCCGCGGCGTTCAAGAGGCGGTTGCACCGCCTGTGAACGCTTGGGTGAGCGGCGCG
>CASDRL010000035.1 GCA_949283145.1 uncultured Clostridia bacterium
AGCACGACGCACACTCCGAGCGAGTGTAGTTTCGGCGGGGCATTTAGCAATTAAGGCGCGGGGCGGGAGACCGCTCCGCGCGTGTTTTGATTTTAACTTATCGTCGTTGTCAAGGGCGCGAAAATTTCAGCGGGCGCTTGCGCCTGCTCTTGCAAGTCGCGGCGCGCTACCTGAGTGCCGAGCAACGCCGCAAATCTAAATAGACACGGGCTTTAATTTGCGAGTGCCGAATTCCTCCGCCCGTGCCGGGTTTTCAGTGAGTACTGTTCGCCGCTTGATTATGTAAGTGCGAGACACAAACTTTTTTCAAGAGACGAAAAGCAAATCCCGCATTTTAGGAGGACTGCACCCCAATCGGACACGGGGGAGGAAAGCCCGAAGGGAAGGAGGGGGAGCCAACACATCACCCGCGGGACGAGAAGCTTATTCGTAGCGTCTTTGAGCACGCCGAAAACTCCGAGCGAGCACCCCCGAGACGAGCAGTTTGATAGGGCTAATTTGAATGCGCGCCCCTTATTTTTCCGGATAAACGAAGCGGCGGTGGGTGAGGAGCTCCGACTTGTAGCGGGCGGTGTAGTATTTGGCAAGGGAGAGGTTGTGCTCGAGGTAGTTGCCGCATTCCGCTGCTTTGGCGCCGGGGATGTCCCCCTCAAAGCCGATGGTGAAGTCACACGCCGCAAGCACGAGCGGGAGGGCGTCCTCGGGGGTCTTGTCGCCGAAGAGGATGAGATAGCACCCCGTCCTGCAGCCCATCGGTCCGAAATAGACGACGTCGTCCGCCGCGGAGGAGTTGCGCATGAATGTCGCGAAGAGGTGTTCCACAGTGTGGAGGGCGGCGATGTCCATGGCGGGCTCGCGGTTGGGTGCGGTGAAGCGCAGGTCGAAGGTGGTGACGGTGACGCCGTCCTTCTCGTCCCGTCTCGAAAGATAGAGCCCGGGGAGCAGGTTCAGGTGATCTATGGTGAAACTTGCGATCTTTTCCATGCCTACATTCTATCACCCGCCGCGCGTTCGCGCAAGGGGAGAGCGGAAGGTGCGGCATTTTGCGGACGGCGGAGAGGAGGGGGACGGACATCAAAAATCCGTCTCGGGATGCGCATGCGGAGTTTCGTGCACGGCGGAGAGGGAGCTCCGCGCCGCGGGGCGCGGCGTTTTGCAGACGGCGGAGCGTGGGCTACGCACCGCGGGCGGGCATAAGGCGGGGCGTCCGTAATTGGTGCTTGAAATATGCCGGGACAAGTAGTATAATGTTTTTAATATACGCCGACGCAGCGTCTCGGGGCGCGCGGGGCGATGATAAAGGAGAATTTATGAAGGGATTGAAAGGGGCGTGTATGTTCTGCCAGAGCGGCGGCCCCACCGCGGTCATCAACAGCAGTGCGGCAGGCGTATTTCTTGAGGCGCTGAAGCAGGACAACATCACAGAGGTCTACGGTGCGGAGCACGGCGTGCTCGGCATTTTGCAGGAAAAGTTTTACGACATCTCCAAAGAGGACATCGACGAGCTGAAGCTGCTGCGTCACACTCCGTCCTCGGCGCTCGGGTCTTCGAGGTATAAGCTCCAGGACTACACGGTCGACCCCACCGACTATATGCGCCTGCTCGAGGTGTTCAAAAAATATAACATCCGTTTCTTCTTCTACAACGGCGGCAACGACAGCATGGACACTTGCAACAAGATTAGCAAGTTCATGGAAGAGCAGGACTACGACTGCAACGTCATCGGCGTGCCCAAGACCATCGACAACGACCTCTTCGGCACCGACCATTGCCCCGGCTACGCGAGTGCCGCCAAGTATATCGCCACCACGGTCATGGAGTGCAACCTCGACGCCAAAGTGTACAACTTCGGTCTGGTCTGCATCATCGAGGTCATGGGCAGGAACGCGGGCTGGCTCGCCGCGTCCGCGGCACTTGCCGACCACACCGGTCTCGGCGCCGACCTCATCTATCTGCCGGAGATCCCCTTCAGCGTGGACAAATTCGTGCAGGACGTCTTCAAGGTCTGCGAACGCAATGAGGGCAAGTGCATCGCCGTCGTCGCGGAGGGATTGAAGGACGCGGACGGCAAGTATGTCGGCGACTTCAAGGCGGGCGCGCACGACCATTTCGGACACGCCGCGCTCGGCGGTCTCGCCGCCATCCTCGGCGGCATCATCAAGGAGCGCCTCGGCGTCAAAGTGCGTCCCATCGAGCTCAGCTTAATGCAGCGCTGCGCCACCCACCTCGCCTCCGCCATCGACGTGGACGAGGCTTATCAGGCGGGTTCCTTCGCGGTGCGCGCCGCCGTCGCGGGCGAGACGGACAAGATGGTCGTCTTCGAGCGCGATTACGGTGCGGATACCTACGTGTGCAACCCCGCCCTCGTCTCGCTGGAACACGCCGCCAATGCGGAGAGAAAGGTGCCCATCGAGTGGATCGTGGACGGCGGCACCGGCATCAGCGAGGAGTTTGTGAAATACGCGCTGCCTTTGATCCAAGGAGACGTCAAGGTGCCCCACGAGCACGGGCTGCCGCGCTTTGCGAAACTCAAAAAGATCTACGCCAAGAAGTGAGACATGGGCAGATTTCGCACGGGAGACGAATTCGAAGGAGTCGTATGTGACTTCGGAATGAGCGGAGAGGGCATCGTCAAAGACGGTGCCTATCCGATTTTTGTGCCCTTTGCCATCGTGGGCGAAAGGGTGCGTCTCCGCGTCGTCCATGCCAAGAAAGATTACGCTTTCGGCGAGCTGATCGAGGTTTTAACAGCATCAAACGAGCGTGTAAAACCCCGTTGCCGTCATTTCGGACGGTGCGGCGGGTGCGACCTCCAACACCTTTCCCACGCCATGCAGGAGGAGGTGAAGAGGGTCTCCGTCGAGCGCACCATGAAAAAGGCGGGCGTCGACGTCGTCGTGCCCGAGGTGATCGCGGGCACCCCCTGGGCGTACCGCAACAAGCTCGCGCTCCCCTTTGGCAGGATGGGCAGGCACGGCAAGATAGTGCTCGGGTTTTTCGAGAAAAAGTCCCACCGCGTCGTCCCGCTCAAAGAGTGTCCTCTGCACGGCGCGTGGGCTTCCGACGTTGTCGCCGCCGTCACCGATTGGGCGAACGAGTGCGGTCTCTCCGTCTACGACGAGGGGACGGGCAAAGGGCTGCTCCGACACGTCGTTGCAAGGTTCGTCACCACGCTCTCCGTCGTCATCGTGCTGAACGGCGACGACATCCCGCATGCGGACAGGCTGGCAAGCAAGCTCGCCGCCCGCTTCAGGGATCTCGCGCTCTACGTCTCTCCCAACAAGGCAAAGACCAACGTCATCATGGGGGAGAGCGTCCGCCTCGTTAAGGGGAGGGAAGTGCCGCAGAGGCTCGGCGCATTTTCCGCCGTCGTCTCGCCCGCGAGCTTTTTGCAGGTCAACGACGAGATGCGGGAGCGTCTCTATGCCGCCGCCTGCGCCGCCCTCGACGGGTTCGACGGCGACATCGTAGAGCTTTACTCCGGTGTGGGCTTGCTCACCGCAGAGCTCGCCCTCCGTCTCCCGCAGGCGAAGATCGCGGCGGTGGAGATAGTGCCGGAAGCGGTGAAGGACGCGGAAAAACTCATGAGTTCCTTGGGGCTTTCGGAGAGAGTGACGGAGGTGTGCTGCGACGCCGCGGACTATATGCGCTCCCTTGCGGGCAGCGCCGCACCCCGCGCTCTTCTCGTCGATCCGCCCCGCAAAGGCTGCGACGAAGCCGTGCTCTTGGCGGCTGCGGAGGCGGAGTTTCAACGCATCGTCTACATCTCCTGCAACCCCGCGACCCTCGCCCGTGACTTAAAATTCCTCACCGAGCGCGGCTACACACTCACCCTTTTACAACCATTCGATCTCTTCCCGGAGACCATGCACGTGGAGACCCTCGCCGTCCTCGAAAGAATGAACAAGGAGATTTGATAATGGAACTGGCCATCGGAATATTGTCGGCTCTTTTAATAGTTTCAGTGGTCATTAATATTATTTTGCTGGCAAAGCAGTTTTCCGGTCGATTTTGGTTCGGGCATAGAAGTAAGGGAGATCTTGGGGAGAACTTGGTGTATGGTGAACTTAAGCAAAGCGGGATTACGCCGCAATACATTTTTAGTAATTACATACTAAGAGAAAAAGATAAGACACGCGAGATAGATCATATATGCATCAACCGTAACGGCGTTTTTGTTATAGAGGTCAAAACATATGGCGGGAAAATAATCGGCAATGACGATTGGCATGAATGGACGCAGCAAATGCCAAACGGAGAAGAACACAAATTTTACAACCCTGTCAAACAAAATTTTACGCATTTATATTGTTTGAAAAAGCTTTTACCCGCAGGGATCCCGATCTATAATTGTGTTGTATTCGCGTCGGGTGATATAAAATATGTTCGGTCTGCATACACAATGACGCTCGGCGGATTACAGATGGCAGTATGTCATGCAGTCAACGGAACGCAGATATCGGATGAACAGGTTGAAAAGATCAATGAAATATTGACCGCAAATGAGGATGAATGTTCGTCGGATGCACATGCCGGTTCCGTGATCAAGATCCGTGACGAGATAGCATCCGGGATCTGCCCGAGGTGCAAAGGGAAGTTGGTTTTGCGTGAGGGACCATACGGGAAGTTTTACGGATGTATTAATTACCCGCAATGCACATTCAAGAAAAAGATAGAAGATCCAAATTGATTTTCCCGCAGGGCGTGGTAAAATAAAAGGGTAGAGAATGGCTGCGCGGCGCGGCACGCGTGCGCTTCCGCTTGACGAAGCGGTGAAGAGCCTGGGGAAAGGCGGGGACGTCGTCATTGCCGCAGTGCCGGCGGCGATGCGGAGGAGAGAAGAACTCCTCCGACGGACGCGCCGCAGACGGGAAAAGGCGGCGTTTTTAATTTTTTATTGATTTTCGCGCGCGAAAGTGTAAAATATATATAGTAAATGTGCGCTTACGGCGCGCGTGCGGAGGCGCGGTATGAAATATAAGCGGTTCGGTGAAGACATCGTCGCAAGGCTGGAAGTGGGCGAAGAGGTCATCGCCTCCCTTTCCGACATCGCGGAGCGCGAGGGCGTGACGTTCGCGAGCGTGAGCGGGATAGGCGCGGCGGACGAATTCGACGTGTCCGTCTACGACGTGAAGGCGAAGGTGTATTTCGACAACACGTTCCGCGAGCCGCTGGAGATCACGTCGCTTTCGGGCACGGTGACCGAGATGAACGGCGCGCCTTACGTCCACATCCACGCCGCAGCGTGCAGGAGGGACGGGACCGCCGTCGGCGGACATCTCAAACGCGCCGTCATCAGCGCGACGTGCGAACTGGTCCTGCACACCGTTTACGGCCGTGTGCCGAGGTTCTACGACGAGCGCACGGGACTGAATCTTATGGAATTATGAGGCGCGGCCGAGTGCCGGGCACGGAAACAGGAGGTTGCAATGAGAAAATACGACGCCGTCGTTATCGGTGCGGGTAACGGCGGACTTACCGCAGCGATCAGGCTGCTGCAGGGCGGAGCGCGGGTGCTGCTTGTGGAAAAGCACAACATTCCCGGCGGCTTCGCGACCAGCTTCAGAAGGGGGCGGTTCGAGTTCGAGGCGTCTTTGCACGAGCTCAACGACTTCGGTACCGCCGACAACGCGGGCGACGTCCGCGTGCTCTTCGACGAACTCGGAGTGACGGACAAGATCGAGTGGGTGCAGATCCCGGAGGCGTACCGCGTGATCTCGCAGGCGGAAAAGCTCGACGCGACGATGCCTTTCGGCGTGAAAGCCTTCATCGACAAGATGGAGAGCTATGTGCCCGGCAGCCGCAAATCCGTCACGGAATTTTTCGAACTGGCGGAGGAGATCAGGCTCGGACAGGCTTACACCGCGTCGGTCAACGGCAATGCTGATTCCAAGGTGATGGTGCGCGATTACGGCAACTTCGTGAGGTGCGGTTCCTACTCCGTGAACGAAGTGCTCAAGGCGCTCAAAATGCCCAAGAAAGCCGTCGACATCCTCACGGCGTACTGGTGCTACCTGGGCGCGCATTGCGACGACCTGAGCTTTGTGCATTACGCGTCCATGGTCAACCGCTACATCCTGCGCGGCGCGAGCATGCCGAAGTCCCGTTCGCACGAGATCTCTCTCGCGCTGACCGAACGCATACTCGAACTCGGCGGCGACGTCCTGTTCAACACCGAAGCGGTGAAGATACTCACCGATCCGAAGGACGGCGGAGTGCGCGCCGTCGTGCTGGACGACGGGACGGAGATTGAGACGCGCCACGTTGTGGCGAACTGCTCGCCGCACGTCGTGTTCGGCAGGATGATGGACAAGGTGCCGGAGTCGGAGGTGCGTGCGTCCAATTCGCGCAAGTTCGCGGGAAGAGGCTTCACCATGTTCCTGGGACTCAACAAATCCGCCGACGAACTCGGCATCGAGAACCACAACTATTTCCTTTACGACACGATGGATTCCGTCGCGCAGTACGACAGGATGCGGACGATAAAGGACAACAGCGTGCAGGCGACGGTATGCCTTAACCGCGCGCTTCCCGACTGCTCGCCGGAGGGCACCTGCATGATGTACTTCACCACGCTCTACATGTCCGACGACTGGGCGAAGGTGACTCCCGAAAACTATTACAAGACCAAGAATTACGTCGCGGACAAGATGATCTCGCGCTTCGAGCACGATACCGGCGCGAAGATCCGCGACAGTATAGAGGAGATCTCGGTCGCGACGCCGATGACGTACGCGCGTTACTGCGGACATCCGCAGGGCGTGATCTACGGCTACGAATCGCAGTATTGGGACGGGCTCATGCCCAGGCTCCAGATGATGGCGGAGGACCACCGCGTGCGCGGACTGCGTTTCGGCAGCGCTTACGCGATGAGATTGTCCGGCTATTCCAGCGCGTATTTCGCGGGCGACATCTCCGGCAGGCAGACCGTCGGCGACATCAAGAGGGAGGGCTGAACTTATGGCATTCGTATTCAAGAAACAGATTTTCGGATTTATGGACCTCCTGCGCTTCAAGAAAATGGTGCCGAAGCGCAGAAAGATAATGGCGGAAGCGCCGGCGACTCCGCTGCCCGCGACCTATAAGGTGAACGAAACGGCGAAGATCCTCCACCCCGGCTACCAGTCCGCGACTCTCACCGAAGTCAGGCTCGAAACCGCGGACATGAAGACGTACGTCTTCGAAACGGAGAAGCCTTTCTACTTCCGCGCCGGTCAGTACGCCACTCTCGGCTGCAACGCGGGCGGGAGCGAAGTGTCCCGTCCCTACGCCTTCTCGTCCTCGCCCCGTGAAGCGCTTGCGAAAAAAGCCGCGTTCACCGTCAAGAAAGCGGGATTTTTCAGCGAATGGCTCTTCGACAACGCGAAGCCGGGCGACAAGTTTGTCATAGGCGATCCGTCCGGTGATTTCTGCTACGAGCCGATCAAGGACGCGAAGCAGATCGTTGCGATCGCGGGCGGCAGCGGCATCACTCCCTTCTACAGCATGGCGCAGGCGCTTGCGGACGGCACCGACGACTATTCGCTCACGCTGTTCTACGGGGCAAAGACGGCTGCCGATCTCGCATTCAGGAGCAGGCTCGACGCCCTTGCGGCGCAAATGCCCGGCAAGTTCAAGGTCGTGTACGTGACCGAGAAGGAGGAAGAAGGCTGTGAGCACGGATTTGTGAATCTCGCTCTCGTGAAGAAGTACGTTGACGGCGATTTCACCGTGATGATGTGCGGACCTTCCGCGATGTACGCCTTCCAGGACAAGGAGCTCGCGCCCCTCGGTCTGCCGCTGAAACGCGTCAAGAAAGAGGCGAACTGCGTGGGAGTGCGCGACGCCGCGCCCGCGGTGTACGACCTCACCGTGCATATCGGCTTCGATACGTTCAAAGTGAAGGCGGACGCAGGTGAGACCTTGCTCGTCGCCATGGAAAGGGCGGGGCTGAAAGTGCCGTCCAAGTGCCGCGCGGGCGGCTGCGGTTTCTGCCACAGCAGGCTCGTTGCCGGCAAATTTTCCATCGCCGGCGCTGACAAGCGCAGACTCGCGGACGGGAAGTTCGGCTACATCCACCCCTGCTGCACTTATCCCGATTCGGACATGGAGATCGTAGTGCCCAAGGCGTAACGGGCCCTCGCGCCGCCTGCATGACGGCTTGCGCCGCTCCGCTGCGATGCGCGGAGGTTTGGGCAGGACGCATGCATTCTGGTCCGGCATGCGGCATGAAAATCGGACAATACGTCAAAAGAGAGCGCGGCGCGCTCTCTTTTGTCATGCTCTGTAAGCCGCGCAGGTGTGCGTCCGGCTGCCGGGAGATACGCGTCGCAGAGAGGACCGGCAGGGCAGTGCCGCCTGGCAGAGCTGCCGTGTTAGGCGCACGCAAAACGCCGCGGCGTCATGCCGCGGCGTGCGTGTGCAGTCCGTTGATAAGCGTACTTATTCCCGGTCGCCGGAGGAGATCTCCGTCACGGCTTCGTTTTCCTCGGCGTCTGCCGCAAGGGCGGCTTCCGCATTTTCTTCCGCCGCTTCGCCCTTGTCCACCTTGCGCATGATGACGAATTTGTCCATGAGGAAGATGACCACGAAGCTGATGACGGAGCTCAGCATCTTGCTGATGGTGTTGCCGGCGTCCGCGCCGATGGCGGGTCCCATCGCGTCGCCCAGCACGCCCGCGAGCCAGGTGGTGAAGATGATGAGCGCGATGACGGTGATGACGTACATGATGGCGCTGAACACCACGTTATTGTTGGCGTTGAAGGTCTTTTTGCGGTTGATGGTGAAGGAGATGATCTCCGCTATGCATTTGGAGCCCAGCATCGCAATGAAACCCGCGGTGCCGAACGCGCCATCTCTGCCTGCCGCATAGTCGAAGATGAACCAATGGAAGTGCTCGTTGCCGCATACGCCTTCCAGCCCGTATTGCAGGGCATACATGGAAGCGAACTCCGCGATGAACGCGATGCAGCTTATGAGCGTGAATTTGACGATCTGCCAGATGTTGCCGTGGCGGGTCATGAACGCCTTGCCCTTGTGGAAGGCGGCGGTCGCCTTGCCTTTCATGCCGCTCTGCGCCGCATCATCGCCGCCCTCGGAGACCTCTCCGTCCGTGACGGCGGGGCTTTCCGCTGCTTCGTCTGCGGTGTCGGACGCGGCTTCGGTCACGGCGTCCTCTCTGAGTTCCTCTTCCGCCTGCACGGCGGCGTCTTTGGTCGTTTCGTTCATATATCCTCCCCCGAGAATTGTAATATATATATTTTCGGACAAAACGAGGCGGATGTCAAATAGTTGCAAATAAAATAACTAATTTATAACGAAGATTAAAGAACGCTTCACGCGGGCGCGCGGATGTGTTATGCTTGTCTCGTCGTCATCGGCAGATAAAAGCGCGCGGAGCGTCGGGCGCCGCGCAAAGGAGAGGGACATGTCCATAGCCAAAGTGAAGGAATATCTCGCCGCATACGGCGCGGCGGAGCGCGTGCGTGAGTTCGACGTCTCATCCGCGACGGTGGAGCTCGCGGCAAAAGCTCTCGGGTGTGAGGAAGCGCGCATCGCAAAGACGCTCTCCTTCATGCTGGGGGAGAGAGTGCTGCTCATCGTGGCGGCAGGGGACGTCAAAGTGGACAACCGCAAGTATAAGGACTTCTTCGGCGGCAAGGCTAAGATGCTCGCCCGCGAGGATACGGAGCGGCTCACCGGACACGCCGCGGGCGGCGTGTGTCCCTTCGCGGTCGTGGAGGGCGCCGAGGTGTGGCTGGACGAGTCGTTGAAGAGGTTCGGCACCATCTTCCCCGCCTGCGGCAGCGCGTCAAGCGCCATCGAGCTCACCCTTCAGGAGCTTGAGACCTTCTCACGCGCTAAGGGCTGGACGGATGTCTGCAAACCCTACGAACCCGCGGAATAACGGGGTTCAAGTGTCAAAATGGCAAAATAAAACGCCGATCCTGCGATCGGCGTTTCGTTTTGCGCGGCGCCGCACGGTGGCGCGGCGCTCACGCGGGGAGGTCTCGGAGCAGCGCTGCCGCGATCACTCCCGCCGCGGCGAGCGCGCACACGATCGTGATGATGATCGCCGTCCGCGTCTTGATCGGCGGAGAATAGATCGCGGTGAACACGGCGACGAATGTCGGCGCGATGAGCAGCGGCACCGCCTCGCGGAAGGCATCGAGGCAAAGAGATACGGCAAGGTATACCGCAACGCTTAGACACACGACGCCGAGAGTGACAAGGACTTTGTTGAAGACTTTCATGTTGATGTACATTTTCCGCCTCCTTGCTCACATTGTGCACGGCGTCGCCGGGATAATCAAGAAACCCTGCGTTGCCCACGGACGGGCAACCCACGGTTGCGCCGAGGCTTTTCCCGCCCCCGTGGACAATTCGTCCGCGCTTCGTTATAATAATATCCGTTCGGACATGCGGTGTGTGCGCGAGAGCGCCCCGTGCCGCTCGGAGGTGTTTGTGGACGGAAAACTCGGTGAGAGACTGCTCGCGTTGCGCAAGGCGAGCGGCATGACTCAGGAGCAGCTTGCGGAAAAGGTGTTCGTCACTCGTCAGGCGGTGAGCAAGTGGGAGAGAGGGGAGTCCGTCCCCGACCTCGAGCTGCTCGTCGCGCTTGCGGAGATGTACGGCGTCTCTTTGGACGAGCTGGTGCTCGGCGCTCGCGCCGACGAGCCCAAGCCCGCGGAGCCCGAGGCGGAGAGGGAAGAGTTCCTCAAAACGCGCAAAAAGAGAGTGTTTCTGAAAGCCGTGTTCACCTTCGTGCTCGCGGTGGGGGTGTGGGGGCTCATCCTCGGCATAGTCCACAGCGCGGCGCTCGCCGCCGCCCCCGACATCTGGATCGCGTGGTTCACCCTGCCCGTGGTGCCGCCCTTCGTGGTGCTCGCCGCCTTCTTCCACTACATCCCCAAGGAATGGCGAGCATATTTCTTCCTCGTTCCATTCGTGGCGGGGCTTGTTTATCTCGCTCTGCACTATCTCGCCGATACCGACGCGGCGTGGCTTGCATTCCTCGCCATCCCTCTTTATTACATCCCCGCCGCGGTCTACACCGCCGTTACCTTGCGCGCAAAAAAACGCCGCCCCGAGCCGCGGTCCGAAGAGATCTCGGCAGCAAACGGCAATACAGAGTGTTGAGAGCGCTGTTTCGCGTTATGAACATCGTGTTTTGTCATATGAGTCACTCGTGCGCTAGTGCCGCGGGGCGGCTCAACTGTTTGCTTTCTCCCGCTTGAAAAGAGGGGAGCGTTGTGGTATAATGCTCTCAACACCAAAAGGACGAAGGACAATGAAAGAAGTCAAATGCATCGCGCTCATCGCGCACGACAATAAGAAAGCCGAAATGGTGAGCTGGGCTATGAAGAACCGCGACACCCTCGCGCGCTTCGAGCTCTGCGGCACGGGCACCACATCCAAGCTCGTCGCGGAGGCGACCGGGCTCGACGTGCACCGCTATCTCTCCGGCCCTCTCGGCGGCGACCAGCAGATCGGCGCCAAGATCGCGGAAGGGCAGATCGACCTCGTCATCTTTTTCTGGGATCCTCTCCAAGCCCAGCCCCACGACCCCGATGTCAAAGCGCTGCTCAGGATCGCCGTGGTGTATGACATACCTATTGCGACCAACAAGGCCACTGCCGACTACGTTATACACTCTACCTTAATATAAATCTCGCCCTAAGTTACCGAGGGCGCTATTCGGCGCATAACTTTGTCAGCGCCCTTGTCGTGGATGCTCACGTACGCATTAGTACGCTCCGCCTCCCGACAAGGGCGCTTTCGCGTTCTGCATTCGAATATCGCCCTCGGGCAACGAAGTATTTTATAAAGCGCCTTTGAGTACGCCGTCTCTCTTTCGGAGACGGAATTACGAAAACTCCGAGCGTGACGTCGCTTGACACGATGTTATCTTATTCGAAGTGGAGCCGCTCACAAACGCGCACTCATTCGTGGCGTGTTTGAGCACGATGAGCCCATTTTCGGAGACGGAATTACGCG
>CASDRL010000036.1 GCA_949283145.1 uncultured Clostridia bacterium
GCGAGGTCACCGAAGGGCGCCGCATCCGCTTCGCCTTCACCCTGGTCCGCATTGGCTCCGAACCCGAAGTAGAACGTCAGTTCATAATCCTCCGCAATGGCGTTCAGCAGCCCCGAAAGGCTGGCAGGACTTCCGGCATCCAACCCAAGGATGGGTGCAACGACTCCGACAACCTGATCAACTGCCTCCGGAAGTTCGAGACCGTTCACCAAACTGAGAAGCTCGCCGCTGATGACAAACTCAAGCATGTAAGCTTCGCCGTTGCTGCTCTTAGCAAAATCGCCGAAAATGCCGAAACTGGCGAGCGTGTCGCTCAACATGCTGATAAATTCCTCCGCATCGGTAGGAACCATGTCGGCAATCATTTCACCGAACCAGCTCAAGACCGTCTCGATCGTGCCGCCGACATCAAAGCCCTTGAAGCTCATCATATCGCCGTCGCCGGTAGCTCCGTAGAAGTACTCTTTTCCGCCGAGAGTCTCATATGCGAAGCTGAATACGCTCTTATCGTCGTCCCTGCTGGTGATCTCGAGACCAAAGTTGAACTCCTTTGTGCCGGAGGTATCATCCTTGACCTCACCAAAAGAGAGGACAACATCGTTGAAAATGTCAACAGCCGTATCGGGTCTCGTGGTGATGTCATCTTTGCCTTTATCATCGTCCTTGTTGCACGCTACGAGCAGCATGCCGCAAGTGAGGCAGATGACCAGAACCGCGATCACGGCCAGAAACAATTTCCGCTTCATAAATTTTCTCCTTTTGATTATTGTTTTGGGCATACTTTATGCCTACCCACAGTATATTTATTTTGCCTATCATTCAAATTAAATAAAAATTAAATACCCCCGTTTTGCGATAATGATAATTACTTTCTTTCATTAACATTTCAAGAAAATTAAGCCTATTCGGGCATTCGGCTGCGTATGCGACATATGTATTGAAATATTGCAGTAAAAAATATTTAATGATAGTGAAATTTTATCCTCACGCCGAAAGAGAGCGCTCTGCCCTCATCTTCCCCGCGGCAATATCCTACTGTTTTGAAGACTTTTGCGGGATATATGATCTCGCCGACGCCGCAAAGCGACATTTCGAAACATTAAATTATCATAAAATAAACTTTGATTTATTTTCTCCTTTTCGGCTTTTCTCCCTGGTCTCTTTGCGCACATCTTACGCGCGTGCATATTATATTATTAAGGATATTATGCCTCTTTTTGAAAGAATTATTAAAGGACGGCGCCGTCATAGGTGCCGTCCCGATTTTTAATGTTTCCCGCGGTTATTTTGATTTTCCGCGCTCATTTTAATGTTTCGTCCGACACTCTCTCATGCCGGACCGAAACAATGCGGATCGGAATGGCGCACAAGCGCGCAGTCCCGCCGCCCGTTTCACAGCATGACGGAATTCGAAGAGCTGTCCGCGACGGTGATGTACCAATCTTTGGCAAAGCCGCCGTCGCCGCCGAGCTGCAGCCGCACGCGGTAGTAGCCGGGCTCGTTGAACCTGAGCGTAAATGAGACATCGATGCCCGTCACGATGAGCGCAGGGAAGCTGTCCGTCGTCATCTGCCCTGCAGTGCTCCCCGCGGTGAAGGGGGAATCTGCCCCGAACCCCACGAGCGTGACATCGCCGTCCTCGCCCGAGATGTCAAGGTTGGGAGCGGACATGGCGGTGCCGTCGTAGTTTTTGGTGACCGTGATGCTGAGAGTGCGCGAGGGGTGGCGGTTGATGCCGTGCGTCGCGTTGACGATGCGCCCCTCAAACTTATACTCCTCGCCCGCAAACCAGAACACCGGGTCGGTGGAGGTCTGTGAGAAGGTGTAGGTCGCGTCGTCGCCGAGATACGCCTCGACGTGCTGGACGAACTCTTCGCTGCGCTCGCCGAAGATCTCCGCATAGCAGGGGGAATAGTCGTTGGCGGTGTTGAAGGTGACGGTGTAGCCGCCGAGGAGCATGCGCTCGCTCTTCCAATAGCTCGAGCTCGATGTCAGCGGGATGCCGTTGATGAAGATGTTGCCCGCAGCAAGATAGAGCCTGATCGCCTTCTCGGTGCCGTCAGCGTACTCATAATAAGCCTTGGCGGTGATGTGGTTGGTGATGGTGGAAAGATAGACCGTCTCGCCCACGCTGTGCGAAGGCATGTTCGCCTCACGCACCTCGAATTCCACTCTGTCCGGCTTCTTCACGTCGTAGGTGCCGACATAGGAGTCGCCGAGGAAGTCCCACTCCACATTTACCCTGCCGCACATGGTGCTGTAATAGTAGGTGGCGAAAATGGCGTCGCGGGTGCCGACCGCCTCCGTCCTGCCCACAATGGTCGTGCTCTTTTTGTCGCCGTTGACATACTCCACTTCCGCGTCCGCATAGAGGAACTCCGGGATGGAAGAACGCTGCCCGTTGTAGACGTCCAAGCTCGCATTGTCCGCGTGGACGATCTCAAGTTGCGTGCCGGTCGTGATATGCGGAGTGAACACCACTTCCGCCGTGGTGCGGTCGGTGAGCCTGATGTTCGCCTGCACCTCGGTGACAAATACGGACGCCGCGGAGGCGGAATAGCTCTCCATGCCCAGCGCTTTGAGGGGGTTGGGATACTCTACTGTGAACGTAACAGTCTGCACCTCTTCGCTGTCGAGGTCGATGTCCCTGACGTCCGTGACACGCATATACTTCGGCGCCGGGGACGCGGTTTTGTCGATGTTGACCGCGTTGATCTTGAGATAGTATTCCCCGAGCATGCCCGTGATCTCCTCGCGGCTCATGGGGACGTATTTGCCATCCGCATCCGCGCCGTGGAGCAGGGTGTGATCCTCCGCATAGATGCTCGTGAGTTCCTCTCCCGTCTCGGTGACCGTCGCGGGCTCCTCCCACTCCCACGAGAGCGCGAGCCCCGCGATGTGCATGCCGTAGTCCTTCACGTCGCCGATGCCGCCGTCGATGATGAACACCGCCTCGGAATAGATGTCGTGCGGCTGCGCCATGCCGAACTCGTTCTCGGTGATGTTGATGACGATGCGGTCCGCGCCGCCCGTCCAGTCTTCGCCGAGCAGCGCCGCCATGTTCTCGACAATGGCGTCGGAATCGTCTATGGACACCGTCACGCTCCCCGTTGCGAACATATTGCCTGCATAAAGCCCCGTCAGCATCATCTGTACGGGAGAATCTTCCGTGAAAAGCTCGCTGGGATAGGTGATCAGGGTATACTCGGGCAGACTGAACGTCGAAAGCGCGACATCGAACTGATCGATGATCTCCTCCGCTCTGCTCTTCGTCATCAATGCGTGCAGATCGAGGGAGAAGTAGACATTATAAGAGCCGAAGTCCGCAGGCGAAAACGCGATGTCCAGCACCGCTCCGCGCGCGGATGCATATTTGGATTTGCAATAATCGCCGCACGCTTCCGTGCAGGTGTGCGTAAGGCGCAGGTGGAAATAGTTGTCCTCGTCAAGCTTGGTCAGATCGTAGCCGTTCAGGACGAGGGTGAGCAGGTCGAGGTTGGAGTCCAGCTCGTAATCGTAACGCATCCTCTCGTTGCCGCCGTCGTAGAGCGAGATGCTCCCGCTCATGTGCGCGTTGCCTATCTTCGTGATGACATAGCCGACCTCGGTGCCGTCGGGCACTTTGGACGCGAGAGTTTCATTGAGTTCGGATGACGTCTCGAATTTCGCCGTCACGCCGGAAACACCGCCGCCGATGGTCATGCCGTCCGCGGAAAACGCCACACCGTCAGCCGCAAACATCACCGTAAACTCGCCCGAAAGCGCGGGCAGCATGTCGAAAAGTTCGGAGCTGTCCTCGATGCCGAATGCCGCAAGCAGCGCGGAAGAAACGTCCTCGCCGAAGACATCGAGCACCGCGGCAAAATGATCCGCCCCTTCTTTTTTGTAATTCTCGTTGGCTATAAAGCTGTAAGTATTGCCGTCGCCGCTCACTCGCACGCCGCCGAAAAACGCTTTGCCGAGATTGAACAAAATGTCCGAAAACGCCTGTACGCCCGCGCCGGTGTTCCCTTCGTTGTAAATGACGCCGAGCAGACCGAACAGGTCGAGATTTTCGATCTTCATTCTCGCGTCCGCAAGCACGAGCCCCGGCGCTATATCGATCCACGAAGTGCTCCCGCTGCATACGACGGAGAACAGCAGCCCTTCTTCCGCCGCGCTTTCCGCTGCTTCGGACTGCGCATACTTATCGCGCACTTCGATGACAAGGCAGGAATCCTCGCGCGACGCTATATCGTAGTTGATGCCGAAAAGCAGAGTGTAATCGCCTTCTTCCGTAGACGCATCCGCGGTGAATACCGCGCTGAGTTTGCCGCCGCCGAGAGCGACGCTCTCCGCGATGCGGTCCGCCGCGGCTTTGAGGTGATGCTCCCACGATACGGGCGACGCGGAAGGAAGTTCCTCCCCCTTGTTGCATGCGGCAAACAGCGTGAGACACAGACATAGCACAAGGACAGCGACGAAAACGAACGCCGCGCCGCGTCTCTTCTTCACACTCTTTGTTTTCCCGCAATTTTCACCGAACATAATGTTTATCAGATGTTTCAGGACGATCAACGCGTTTTTGCGACGTTATGCCCTTTTGAACACGCAGGTGATCTCCAACCCGCTCGGGATGTTGGAAGAGGCTTTTATCGTACCGCCCATGCCCTCGACGATGGCTTTGGCGATGGAGAGTCCGAGCCCCGTACCGGGGACGCTCTTGACATTCTCGGCACGGTAGAATCTGTCAAATATGGACTCGAGTTCCGCCTTCGGGACGCCTATGCCGGTGTCCGATACGGTGAACACGCAGCCGTCCTTTGAGTTTTTGAGACGCACGGTGATCCTGTCGCCTTCGCGGGTATACTTCACCGCGTTTTCAATAAGGACGGAAGCGAGCTGTTTGATCTTCTCGCGGTCAACGGCGATGTCGCAATACTCGATGTTGGCGATGAGTGCTTTGTTTGCCATCGTTGCCATATCCGCAAACATGTCCACCGTCTCCGAGACCACGTCGCTCATCTTGGTCTCCTTGCTCTTCCCCGCGCTTCTGCCGCGCACGATATTGAGGAGCCCCGACGAGATGTCCGTCATATAATCCACTTCTTCCAGGCTCTGATAGAGCATCTCCGCCTGCTCTCCCACGGTCGCCTCGGGAGAAGCGAGGACATTCTCGAGATTGCCCTTGATGACCGCGAGAGGGGTGCGGATCTCATGCGACATATCGTTGATGAAATCTTTCTGCTTGACGTAATCCGTCATTATCGGTTTGATCGCGATGTAGCCCCATACAAAGCTGAAAACGACCGCCACCACGATGAACGCGATGACAAAGGGGATGCAATAGACCGACACTTCGTCCATCGCCTCATTGAGGTTGTCGCACGGCGCGAAAACTTTGACATAGTATCTCGTCTCTGCGCCCGCATCCGACGTCATGACCGCCGCGGTATACGTCTCGAAAGAGTGACCGCCCACGCTTTCCGTCGTGTTCACCCCTGCTCTTCCGCCGAGGATCGGGGCGTTGCGTTCGAGGAAATCGTCCGTCGTCTCGATCATCACGCTTCCGCCGGACACCGTATACAGCGCAAAGCGATACTCGGGCGAATCCATCACCAGCGCAGAGCTGCCCGTCATGGCGCCGCGCACACCGTCCACGCCGAGGGACGCGATCGCCTCGGCATAGTCTCTCACGCCGTCGCGCAAAACTTCCCTCTGCGATGTCGCGACATAAGCCACGAACCCCGCGATCAGCGCACCGAAAATGAGCAGCACCAGCAGCAGATTGACCAGTGCGAACACCATCCAGCGTTTTTTGATGTCACGATCGACGCTCACCATCAGACTTTCTCCGTCCACATGTACCCGGTCGCCTTTATGGTTTTCAGGCACACGTCAAGCCCGTACTCCGCCAATATTTTGCGCAGACGGAAGATGTTTATTTCGATGACGGATGTCCCCGTCGTGGAATAATAGCCCCAAATGCGGTCGAAGATCTGCTGTTTTGTCATGATGATCTCCTTGTTGCGCACCAGAAGCTCCAGGATCTCATACGTCTTCCTGTTCATCGGGACATAGTTGCCGTCCACCGTCATCATCTTGTTGACGTAGTTGACCTCCATGTTGCGGAACTTATAGTGCGTGCTGCTGAAGTTGCCGCCCGTACGCCTGAGACACGCTTCCACCCTCGCCATCAGCTCCTCGCGGGCGAAAGGTTTGGTCATGTAGTCATCCGCGCCGAGACGGAAACAGTCGATCTTCTTGTCGATGTCGCTGAGCGCGGAGAGCACGATGATGGGCATGAGATAGGTGCGCCTGATCTCCCTCAGCACATCCATTCCTGATAGTTTGCCGAGCATGAGATCGAGAATGACCAGGTCATAATAGGTCTTTTCCACATCCTGCAGCGCTTTCTCTCCCGACAAAGCGATGTCAACATCGCCGATCACGCTCAGCGAAGTCGAAAGTATCTTTGCAAGTTTTTCGTCGTCCTCGACAACCAAAAGCCGCATATCATCCTCCGGGTCATCCGCGAGCGGCAGAGCCGCAAGGCGGATTAAATTCATATTAAATCCTAATCAAAATATAAGTCAGAACAAGCAAAAAAGCAAGGTAAAATTTATTTGTGTTATAATTATTTAATAATTCTGCAAGAAAAATGAAATGGAAGGTCGGGCGCCCGATTCGAGCAAAAAGTCAAAACCGACGGGAGGAGAGCGGTTTTCGCTCCCCTCCCGTCCGCCTTCTCAGGTCTCGATGATATCGGCGTCCCTCAACGATGTCAAGAGTTCGTTGATCTTGTTGGCAAGAGTCTCCGCGTCCGCCGTGGTCGCGACGTCCGCAACAGCAACGCCCTGCACAACGGGACCCGTCGCGCCCGTGGGACCCGTCGGTCCCGTGGGTCCGGTGGGACCTTCATCACCTTGTGCGCCCTGCAATCCCTGTATGCCCTGCGGTCCGGTGTCGCCCGTGGGGCCAGTCGGCCCTGTGGGACCGGTCGCGCCGGTGGGTCCTTCGTCACCCTGCGCGCCCTGCAAACCTTGGATGCCCTGCGGTCCGGTATCACCCGTAGGACCTGTCGGACCTGTGGGACCGGTCGCACCCGTGGGTCCTTCGTCACCCTGTGCACCCTGCAAACCCTGGATACCCTGCGGGCCGGTATCACCCGTAGGGCCCGTCGGTCCTGTGGGACCTGTCGCGCCCGTGGGACCTTCGTCACCCTGCGCGCCTTGCAAGCCTTGGATGCCCTGCACCCCTTGCGGGCCTTCCGGCCCGGTCGGTCCCGTCGCGCCTGCGGCGCCCGTTGCACCCGTTGCCCCCGTAGCGCCCGTTGCTCCGGTCGCGCCCGTGGCGCCCGTCGCCCCCTGCGGGATGGTGAACGTGAGGATGGGATCGGTGCCGCCCGTATCTGTGACGGAAGCGTCCGTGCCCGGCTGTCCCGTGACGGTCTGTCCCACTCTCACCGTGACGGCGGAAGGACCCGTCGGACCCGTCGGGCCCCTGTCACCCTGCGGGCCTATCGGCCCTCGCGGTCCCGTAGGACCCTGACAGCAGCCGCTCCGCTGCGCGCATCTGCACGGCGAACAGCCGCATTTCTTGCAAAATTCCGAAAACATTGTCTGCCCTCCTTTTAGTTATGTAGGCGCTCTTCCGCTATTACATCATATAAATGCAGTATGCGGGAGGTGACTATGGAGAGACTGCTTTCGCTGAGCATGATCGTGCGCAATGAGGAGAAGGTGCTCGCGCGGGCGCTTGGCGGCGTGCGGGACGCGGTGGACGAGATCGTCATCGCGGACACGGGCAGCACGGACGGCACCGTCTCGGTTGCGGAAAGTTTCGGCGCGAAGGTGGTCTCCTTCCCCTGGGGGGACGACTTTGCCGCGGCGCGCAATTTTTCGTTCTCTCACACGACCTGCCCTTACGTCATGTGGCTGGACGCGGACGACGTCGTCACCGAGGAAAATGCCGCACTCCTTCAAAAACTGCGCGAAAGGCTGAAAACCGAAAGCCCGGACACCGTCATGTGTCGCTATGACGTCGCGTTCGACGCCGCGGGGAGACCCACCTGCTCCTATATCCGCGAAAGGGTGCTGAAAAGGGAGGGATGCCCGCCCTGGCACGGACGGGTGCACGAGTGCATCCCGCCATTCGGGAAGATAATATTCTCGCATTTCACGGTGAAGCACGGCGAGACCCCGGGCAAAGTGCGCGGAGAAAGAAACCTCGCCATCTACCGCAAAGCCGTCTCCGAGGGCGAGGAACTGGACGCGCGCCACCTCTTCTACTACGGCAGAGAGCTCGCTGCGGCAAAACTCTACCGCGAGGCGGAGAGCGTGCTGAAAGAGGCGATCTCTTCAAGCGGCTGGGCGACGGGGAAGATAGAAGCAAGCAAGGCCCTCGCGGACTGTCTCATCGCGCTGCGGCGGGAGGACGAGGCGATGTCCGTACTGCTCGAAAGTTTCCGTTTCGGCGAGCCGCGCGCCGCCGTCTGCTGCAAGATCGGCGCGCTCTTCCGCAAAAAAGACATGCCGAAAGAGTCGATATTCTGGTATAAAGCCGCACTCGCCGCGGGCGACCACTCCCTCGAAGGGGACTTCGAACAGCCGGAATGTCGCGGCGTCATCCCTCTCGTGGAACTCACGGCGTGCTATTGGCGCACGGGAGAGCGCGACCGCGCCTACAAATGCCACCTCGCAGCCAAAGATGTTGCCCCCGAACACCCCTCCGTCGTCTACAACGACGCCTTCTTCCGCGAGCGCGGCTACCCCCTGCTCTGACGCCCCGCCCCTCTTTCGGACACTCGGGACAGTTTTTAGACACTTGGGGACGTGCTTGTTTTGTCCAATAGACACTTGGGGACGTGCTTGTTTTGTCCAATAGACACTTGGGGACGTGCTTGTTTTGTCCAATATTTGGACAATTTAAGCCCGTCCCTATATGTCTAAGTCGAACCCGTCCTTTGCCGGGCGCAAAAGAAAATGCGGCATTCCGCCGCATCAGATCACGGAAAACCGCATCCGCGCGCCCTCACGGGCGCGTTCCGTTTCCCCTGCCGTCGATGTCGTAGACGCGGCACTTCCCGTTCTTCACCGAGCGGGAGAAAAAGTCGCCGTCCGCGGGCATACCGTTGAAGTAGCAGTCCACACAACCCGTGGTGCACTTGTGTCCCGCGATCATGACATTCGCGTCCCTGCCCGCATATCTTGCGGTGAGCTCGTCCAAAAACGAAAACACCCGCGCGACGAACTCCTTCGGGTTCTCCACCCCGTCATAGTAGCGGGTGTCCGGGATGAGCCCCACCGTGAGGCGCATGGTCTCGTCGATGACCTGTCCGTCCGCGCTGCCCACATCGAAGGGTTGCAGCCGCTCGTCCGTGACCGGCGTCATGCCGCCCGAGGCTATCCTCGCCGTCTCTACGGCGCGCTCTTGCGGAGAGGAATACACCGCGTCGAAACGCACTCCCGCAAGCTCCCGCCCGAGCTCCTCCGCCTGCGCTCTGCCGACAGCGTTCAAAGGGAGCCCGTGCCTTCCCTGCATACGCTTTTGGATGTTGAGGTCGGTCTGACCGTGCCTTACCAGATAGATCTTCATATCAATACAGTTTCTCGTAATTGCCGTTCTCTTCGATGAGCGTGCGCACGATGTCCTCGTTCCTTGCGCGGATCTTCTCGTTGACGCGGCGGTTGAAATCCCCTTTGTCGCTGTTGGCAAAGTCGACCTGAAAGACGGGCAGGACCATCAGCCATTCGTCGAAATCCTCGTTTTCGAGGAGAGAAAGGTTATAGTCTTCCGCGAATTTTACAAGCGACCACGCCCCGATGTCGCGGAAAACGTCGCCCACGCTCTCCACCGAAAGAGACGCCTGCGTCTGATTGACGCGGAGCTTCCAGCGGTAAAGAGACTGCGCGCGGACTTCAAAAACGTAGTCGTCGATCTCCTCCGTCAGCACATCCTCGCCCATGCGGCTGTGCCATTGGTGCGCAAGGGTCGAGTCCACGTCAAAGAAATAGTCGGAATGTGCGCTCTTTTCCGTCTCCGCCTGCGGGAGGCCCTCCCGCCTGTCCAGGAGCACCACGCCCGCCGAAGTGCCGTTTTCCGTCACTTCGTTGTAACGCAGGTCCCTCATGCGCACTCTGCCCTCTTCCGCAAACTCGGAGTCGAACACGTTCACCTTGTCGTAGTGCACATAGTCGTATATGTTTTTGCCGTCCAAAGTCACCCCCGCCAGCCAATCGTGGAAGGTGTGGAGGCTCTGATCGTCTCCGAACCACGTAGACTGCAAAAGGAGCACCACCACCTCACCGGGGTGCTCGGCAAGGAAGCGCAGCACATCCTTGACATCCTCTTCGAGCTTCCTGCCGATGATGGAGTGGGACGCATACCAATCGTTGTCGTAATATGTATATTTGAAGTGGACGAAACGCACCCCTTGCATGAGCAGCTCGTACGGCGACACCGTCTGCGTCACGGACATACGGTATTGAAACCCCGCGCTCACGGGATAAAGCTGCTCGAAAACATCGCTCTTGGGGTTGTCGTCGATGGGGTTGCCGGGCTCGAGCGACGCGGTGTTGGCGTCGTGCGCCCCGAGCATCGCGATGTCGATGATGCGGGGATCGGCCTCGGTGATGCCATCGATGTCCGCAAGCACGGTGCCGTACGCCCCGTCCGTGCTCCCGCGCCCCACGCCGAGGGAATGGACATCCAGCACGATCGCGAAAAACAGCGTGAACGCCACGACGAGGACGAGCAGCACGGCGACTATCTTCGCCGCTCTCTTCCTCTTCACCCGACGGCTTATCTCCTCCTCCCTCTCTGCGGGAAGCAGCGTAACTCTCATAGCCCCTCCTTCTCATTTGCGACGCGCACATGCGCTTACCATAACATTATATATTCCCGCGCGCGAAATTTCAACGCCTATCTTCGGAAACCCGCCTTCCTCCGCCCGACCCGCACTTCGCCGCACCCACACTTAGCCGCCCCACGCGCTCACCCGCCTTGCGACACCGCACCCCCGCCACAGACGACCCGCCGGGCGCTGCGCTCCGTCACCGCCGTATCCGGCGGCGCCCCGCACGCGCCTTCACGCAAAACCGACAACTGTCGGAAAGGGGCGCAACGGCGTGTCGAAAACGGGCAAGTATTCTACAAAACGACGAAAACTATTATACTTTTCCGTGTTTTTAATAGTACTTTTTCACAAAATCCCACTAAACAGTAGGGGCGGGAAAATCCCGCAAGTTTTCTCTACTTCTTGTCGATCCTGGGCATTTTTGCGGTTTTAAGGCGAAATGCGGGCACTTCGGCGCGCTGCCCGCCTCCTTCTCGTCCGCAAAGATCAAAGTGCCTTTTCGGACTGCCGCCGCCCGCATCCCGCATTTTTTCTCCGTCGCGACGACACTTTCACGCCCCGCCTTCCGATCACCTCTCCGCACTCCTTCTTGCGATCTCTCCGCACACTTTCGGACAGTCCCTCCACGCTTTCGCCCCCCCCCTACATTCTCCCAAAAGGAAAGCCCCGCGATATGCCGCGGGGCTGTCATGTTGTTTTTGTTCTCTTACCGACGCTTGTCCGATGCAGCTCTCCCTTTCCGTCGCGGCGCGCGGTGCCTCGCGCGCCCGTCGGGTGGGGACGCCTGTCAAACCTTGGGCATATCCTTCTCGCCTTCAGCGAGAGATTCGTCCGTGGGGGGAGCGTCGTTGAGCTCGCCCTTCATATAACGGTCGTAGGAGATCATGTCGAAATATCCCGTGCCGGTGAGACCGAAGAGGATGACTTTCTTCTCGCCCGTCTCCTTGCACTTGCGCGCCTCGTCGAGTGTGACCTTGATGGCGTGGGCGGACTCGGGTGCGGGCAGGATGCCTTCCACTCTTGCGAACTCTATCGCCGCTTTGAACACGTCCACCTGGCTCACCGCTCGCGCCTCGTTGATGTAGCCGTCGTGGTAGAGCTGGCTGAGGATGGGGCTCATGCCGTGATATCTCAGCCCGCCCGCGTGCGAGGGCGCGGGCATGAATCCGCTGCCCAGGGTGTACATCTTCGCAAGCGGAGTGACCTTGCCCGTGTCGCAGAAGTCGTAGGCAAACTTGCCGCGCGTGAGCGAGGGGCAGCTCATAGGCTCGACGGCGATGAAGTAGGGGTCTCTCTCCCCTTTCAGCTTGTCGCGCATGAAGGGGGACATCAGACCGCCGAGGTTGCTGCCGCCGCCCGCGCACCCGATGACCATGTCGGGATAGACGCCGTATTTCTCCATCGCGGTCTTGCTCTCAAGCCCGATGACGGACTGATGCAGCACCACTTGGTTCAGCACGCTGCCCAGCACATAGCGGGTGTTAGGCTTGGTGAGAGCCACTTCCACCGCCTCGGAGATCGCGGTGCCCAGGCTGCCGCTGGTGTTGTCGGGGTGCTCCGCCAGCATCTTCCTGCCCACCGCCGTTGTGTCGGAGGGAGAAGGGATGACGTTCGCCCCGTAGACGTTCATGAGCGTCCTGCGCTGCGGCTTCTGCTCGTAGGAGCAGCGCACCATATACACGGTGAGGTCCAGCCCGAAATAGCCGCACGCCATGGAGAGCGCCGTGCCCCATTGTCCCGCACCCGTCTCGGTGGTGACGCCGGTGAGCCCTTGCTCCTTGGCGTAGTACGCCTGCGCGATGGCGCTGTTGAGCTTGTGCGAGCCGCTGGTGTTGTTGCCCTCGAACTTGTAGTATATCTCTGCGGGCGTGTCCAGATATTTTTCAAGGCAGTACGCGCGCACGAGGGGGGAGGGACGGTACATCTTGTAGAAATCGCGCACGGGCGCGGGGATCTCTATGTAAGCGTCCTTGTCGTTGAGCTCCTGTTTGGCAAGCTCGGTGCAGAACACCGGCTCCAGCTCCGCAAGCGTCACGGGCTCGTGCGTTGCCGGATTGAGGAGGGGACGGTGATCGGTGCGCATATCGGCACGCACGTTGTACCATTCCTTGGGCAGCTCGTTTTCTGTCAGGTAGATTTTGTAAGGGATCTCTTGTTTGCTCATAGGAATTACCTCCGTTTTTTATTTTTCTGCCGGCAACGCCGTCAAAAATGCTTTTTTGTCTGTGTGCCCCTTTCGGCACACGCATCGTGTTTCGGCGCCCGCCATCCCCTCACCACAACACGCATCGTGTTCTCAACCGAGAGAGGCTCTCGCGCCCGCATCTTGCCACGGACAATAAAAAAACCCGACAGCAAGACTTGCTGTCGGGGACAAAGCCAAAGACCCTGCGGTGCCACCCCGCTTGACACGGCATCGCTGCCGCGTCCACTCATCGACTGCCAACACAGTCAGGCTTCTTACGCGAGCTTTACGTCCTCGGCTACTCGTCACCTTTCGCCTCGGCCCTCCGGGGCCCATATTATCGGGTTCGGTCCCTGCCGGCATCACACCATCGCCGACTCTCTCTCAGTCCGTCTCCCGTTTTCTTCCCGTCAACGGTTTGTTAAGTTGTTTTTATGCTATCACCGCATTTTCCCCCTGTCAACGAATTTTGACCCGCTTTTTCAAATTTTCTGCCCGCGCCGCACCTCAACGCGCGCCGAGCGCGCACCCGCTCGCGCTCATGCGCGCGTTGTATATTGTTGTCCCGCACCGCCCGTCAAATTTTCCCCGCGCGTTTCGCGCACAAATGCCGAACGCTCCCGCGCCGGATCCTTTTCCGCGCGTCCAGCGCGTGAATGCGGCGGATGATTATAGTTAATTTCAGCGAATGACCGGAGCTTTTTCGGCATCGGCGCATGACACGGCGCTAAATGCCTGCGGGAATTTGCAAAAAACAGGCCATAAACGCTTTACAAGTTTAGCGAGATAAAGTATAATGACACGGTAATCGCCGCTTTGCGGCATCAGGAGGAATGTATGAAAAAGAAGATCTTCGCACTCGTGCTCGTTGTGGCACTCGTCGCGTCCGTCGCCGTCGGCCTCGCCGCCTGCAACGATAAGGACAGCAACGCTAATAGCATCCTTTTCGGAAAAGAGCTCCTTCCCCTCACTTCGCAGCTTGACGCGCTGATGGAACTTGACAAAGGCGGCGCCGACATCGCCGTTATGGACTCCGTCATGGCGGGCTGGTATTCCGCGCAAGGCGACTATGCCGGCAAGATCAAAGTGCTGGAAAATATGATGCTCTCCGAAGAATATTACGGCATCGCGGCAAAGTCCGGCGCAGGTGCGTTCATGGGCAAGATCAACGAAGCCCTCATCGCGCTCTATAATGACGGCACCATGACCGAGATCGCCACCAAATACGGCCTGCAGAGCGAGATCAGCATCGCCGCAGACACCCAAAACCCCTATGCGGACGCAACCGACAATTCCTGGAATGAGCTGATCGCCGGTGCGGAAAACAACACCGTGACCATCCGTCTCGGCATCACCATCTTTGCGCCCATCGCGATCAAGGACGGCGACAGCTACACCGGCTATGACATCGAACTTGCAAACGCCGTCTTTGACTATCTCGGCGAGCAGGCAGGCGTCACCTTCAAAGTGGAGCCCGTCGTCATCGACTGGGACACCAAGATCACCCAGATCAATCAGGCGGGATCCATCGACCTCATCTGGAACGGAATGACGATCACTCCCGAGCTCGAAAAGCAGCTCACGATCAGCGTGCCGTATCTCGCCAACAAACAGACCTGCGTCGTGAGAACCGCCGATTACGAAAAGTATTCCGACATCGCGGGCTTCCTTGCCAACTCCAAGGACGTGATCGTGGCTGTGGAAAGCGGATCTGCCGCGGACCTCATCATGAACATGGAACTGTGATATGTTTGCCGCAGTAACCGCCGATCTGCTCAACGGATTCGGTCTGACCGTACTTCTCTTTGCCGTCACTCTCGTGGCGGCAATTCCTCTTGGTCTGGTCGTCGCATTTTGCTCGATGACACGGTTCATCCCTCTCAAATGGCTCACAAAAGTCTTTGTTTGGGTGATCCGCGGCACTCCGTTGATGTTGCAGATCATTGTCATAAGTTTCATCCCGAACACCCTGTTCGAGATCCCGAACCGCGCGATAGCCGACTTTTTCGGCACGTCGATGGCGAATGTCAACTTCATCTTCGTGTGTGTGGCATTCATCATAAATTACGCCGCCTATTTCTCGGAGATCTTCCGCGGCGGGATAGAATCCATACCCAAAGGACAACACGAAGCGGCACAGGTGCTCGGGATGACTCGCGGACAGACTTTCTTCCTGGTCGTACTGCCGCAGGTGTTCAAGCGCATCCTGCCCCCCATGTCCAACGAGATAATCACCCTCGTCAAGGACACCTCACTTGCGCGCGTTCTCGGCGTCGTGGAGATCATCCTTGCGGCAAACCAGGCGGTCAATCTCTATGTTGTGATTTGGCCTCTGTTCTATGCCGGCGCATTCTATCTGGCATTCAACGGCATCCTCACGCTGCTGTTCTCTTTCATAGAGAAGAAATTGAGCTACTACAAGGTGTGATATGGCAATACTCGAAGTGAAAGGTCTCAAAAAGAGTTTCGGCGCCCACGAGGTGCTGAAAGGCATCGATTTCGAGCTCAACCGCGGCGAGGTGCTTGCCATCATCGGCTCTTCCGGCAGCGGCAAGACCACCCTGCTCAGGTGCCTCAATTTCCTGGAAACGGCGGACGAAGGCAGCATCACCGTGAACGGCGAAGTACTCTTCGACGGCGCGCAGGCGGAGAAGAAAAACTCCGAAGACATCCGCAAAAAGAGGTTACACTTCGGGCTGGTGTTCCAACAGTTCAACCTCTTCCCGCACTACAACGCCATCACCAACATCAAGCTTGCCGCGGAGCTGCTCGGCAAGGAAAAGAGCCGCAAGGAGTGTGCCGCGATAGACGCGGAAAGACGGCGTGAAAGAGACGCCATCACCGCCTCGCAAAAGGCGGAACTCGCGGCACTCGAAAAGGACGGCAAACTCACAAAACAAGAATTGAAAGGGGCAAAAAAGCAGCTTAAAGCCTCTCATCGTGCAAAACTTATCGAGTTCGACGATGTGACAGCGGCGAAAAAGACCGCCGTGCGCGAGCGCCTTTTCGGAGACATCGACAGGCGCGCGCAGGCGCTCCTCGACCGCGTGGGATTGGGCGACCGCGCAAAGGCGTATCCGTGCGAACTTTCAGGCGGACAGCAACAGCGCATCGCGATAGCGCGCGCTCTTGCGCTCTCCCCCGACATCCTGTGCTTCGACGAGCCGACCTCCGCGCTCGACCCCGAGCTCACGGGCGAAGTGCTGAAAGTCATCAAGGGGCTGAAATCCGGCGACAGCACCATGATCGTGGTCACGCACGAGATGGACTTCGCGCGCAATGTCGCGGACAAGGTCATATTCATGGCGGACGGCGTCATCGAAGAGATGGGCTCGCCCTATCAGATCTTCGAGGAGCCGCAGAGCGAAAAGACCAAAGCCTTCCTGCAAAAGTCCCGCGATCAGATCCTCGGCGACGACATCGCAAAGACCGTCTGAAAGGTAATTTTTAGGGACAGATCCGATTTTTCCCACCCTTCCGAGAACACGGACAAAAAAACGCGGCAGCAAGCCGCGTTTTTTGATCGTCGGTGCGCAACGGCTCAACCGCAACGCGGGACGCGAGCATATACCGGACGATCGGGATACTTTTTGAAACGGCGGTGCAATGCGTAAAGCAACGCGAGCGCGGCAAGAGCGATGACCACCTGCGCGATGGGCAGGGACATCCACACGCCGTCTATGCCCCACACATCGGGAAGGGTGAGCACGAAAAGAAGGATGACGGCGACCTCGCCGTACACCAACACATACGCCGAGGAGTTGCGGTCCATGGAATAGAAGTAGGCTGCGGTGATCTTGCTCACCGCCGTAAACAGCGCGCTGCCCGCAAAGAAAGGCAGGATGCGGGCGGATTCCGCCGCCGCGAATTCTCCCGCTCCGAACACATCCGGAATGACGTGCCGCAGACCGAAAAGCGTTGCAAAACATATCGCTGCCACGATGAGCGCGGTGACATAAGCGTAATTGCGCAGGCGCAGCACCGCCGAGCGGTCTCCTTCTCCCTGCATGAGGCTGATGAGCGGCTGGACACCGTCGCCGACGCCTTGCAGCAGGAGAAGATCGACGCAATAGACATACATTATGACGGAATATGCCGCCACATACTGCGCGTCACCGTATATGAACAGGAATTTGTTGAGGATGACGGTGATGATCTGCGGGCATAGCAGCACCCCGAAGGGAGAAGCTCCCACGCGGGTGATGTGCCCGAGCTCTGCGGGTGAAGTGCGGAACACTCCCCTGCCGAACCTCTTTATCCTGACTGCGAGATAGACCGCACACGGGATCACGGTGACCACCTGCCCTATGCCCGTCGCAACAGCCGCGCCGTAAACGCCCTGCGCAAGGTGATCCACAAACAGCCAATCCAGCACGATGTTAGTGACAAAGCCGCTCGCCATGGCGAACATCGCGCCGAAGGATGTGCCGAAATTTCTGAGCAGAGGCACGCAGCCTGTGGAGAAGATCTGCGCGGTCGCAAAACATGCGAGCACGAAGATGTAATCGTCGGCATAAGCATTGACAAGCCCTTCCGCTCCGAAAACGTCTATGAGATAAGGATAGATGCCGACAAGCAACGCGGTGACGATGACGCTCGCCGCCGCAAGGTAAATGAGCGTGGAGCCGAGATACCTCTTTTCCGCGCGCGCATCGCCGCGTCCGCGGGCGATGGACAGCATCACCGAGCCGCCCATGCCTATGCCCGTGCCCACCGCATTGATGAACGCTACAAGAGGATATGCCACATTGATGGCGGCAAGCCCGTCGTCGCCGACGTTGTTGCCGACGAAAAAGCCGTCCACGATGGAATAGAGCCCCGTGAACGCGAACGCCACCATGGACGGCAGCACGAACCGCAAAAACTTTTTCAGCATACACCCTCTTATAAGGACGGGCGGCGGAGTGACCGTCTCCGGCACTTTTCGGCCGCGACCTGTCTTGCTCACATCCGACTCCCGCAAAAAACTTGCCTTTCCTCCGGCTTTCCGATAAAGTATAAACGTTAAAGTTACTTCAATGTCAAGGAGATGGGCGAGGGAAAATGAAAAAAACCGAGAAGTCGGACAAGTTTATTTCGCAGGTGGCGGCGAACATGGGCGTGCGTGCCTCAACGCTGCGGTTTTGGGAAAGCGAAGGGCTGGTGACGTTCGAGCGCAACGGCGAGAACAATTACCGCACGCCGTCTCTGCAAAACCTTTTGCAAGTGTTCGATGTTGTGCTATACCGCAGTTTAGATATGCCGATCGAAAAGATAAAGTCCTATTTCGGCGCGGATCTGGACACAATGCAGGCTTTGCTCAACGACGACCTGAACGCCGTCGCGGACAAGATCGCCGCTTTGCAACACACGGCGCAACGCATACGCGAACGCGAGAAAGCCGTCAGTCGCGCTCGCGCGCTTTCGGGCAGCGGACAGGTGACGGTGAATGCGGCTCTCCCTGCTTTCCGCCCTTTCACTTACGACAGCCGAGCGGACATAGAACTCATGCTGCGCGACTGCACTCTCACGGGGCTGCACCGCCGCAAAGGGGAGAAAAAACACGAGTTCATATCCTTTGACGAAAGCCGAGTCATGCCCGAAAAAGAGTATGTGTTCGGGCTGCTGAAAGTGGACACCGACACCCAGGAAATGCTCAACGCGGAGGATTTCCGCGCTTACGCGGCTCGGCTCGGCAGGACGGGCGGAGATATGTTCGGCAGATACCTCACCACGGCGGCGGAAAACGGAGTGCGGACGGATTTTTACGAAGCCTTCCTCGAAACGGAGGATTGAAAGCATTTTTCCGCAGGATTTTTCCCGCCCGCCGTTCGCGCGCTTGTGCAAACGGAAAATTTGTTGTATAATTCTCCTGAATTAAATTGCGAACGGGCGTCGGCGCTCCGCGCGCCTCGTCAAGGAGGACTAATGGACAAAAATTTCATCGAAAAGCAAGTTGACGCCATCCGTGCTCAGGTCGGCGACAAGAAAGTGCTGCTCGGGCTCTCGGGCGGCGTGGACAGCTCGGTGTGCGCCGCGCTCATCCACAAGGCGATCGGCAACAACCTCATCTGCGTCTTCGTCAACCACGGGCTTCTGCGCAAGGGCGAGTTCGAACAGGTGCAGCAGGTGTTCAGGGATCAGTTCGGCATGAACCTCATCGCCGTGGACGCCGAGGATCGCTTCCTCGACAAGCTGAAGGGCGTCTCCGACCCCGAGAAGAAGCGCAAGATCATCGGCGAAGAGTTCGTCCGCGTCTTCGAGGAAGAGGCGAAGAAACTCGGCAAGGTTGAGTTCTTGGCGCAGGGCACCATCCTCCCCGACATCATCGAGAGCGGCACCGACGGCAAAAACAAATTGGTCAAGTCCCATCACAACGTTGGCGGTCTGCCCGCCGACATCGGCTTCGAAGGCTTGGTGGAGCCCGTCCGCGACCTTTACAAATTCGAGGTCCGCGAGGTCGGACGCGCGCTCGGTCTGCCCGATTTCATCGTCGACCGTCAGCCCTTCCCCGGTCCCGGTCTCGGCGTGAGATGCATCGGCGAGATCACTCGCGAGAAACTCGCCATTCTGCGCGATGCGGACTTTATCTTCCGCGAAGAGATCGAAAAAGCCGGACTCGGGACAAAAGTGTGGCAATATTTCGCCATCATCAACGACAGCCTTTCCACCGGTGTGGACGCCACGGGCGGCAGAACGTATGAGCATATGATCGCCCTGCGCGCCATCAACACTCACGACGCCGTCACCGCCGATTGGGTGGAACTGCCCTACTCCGTGCTGCGCGCCGCGTCCTCCCGCATCGTGAAAGAGGTCAAAGGCGTCAACCGCGTCGTCTACGACATCACCGCAAAACCCCCCGCCACCATCGAGTGGGAGTGATCCTGATCTATAAAAAGGACGGCAGCAATGCCGTCCTTTTTCATTTCCACTCACCGAGACTTGTGCTCGACGTTCGTATAAATACACTTGCATAATATTGTTTAGCCATATATAGTTTTTTTCATGACCGATAACAATGCGGCGATCTCCGCGGAAAACGATGCCTGTGTAAACGAATTGCTCCCTTCCCCCGCAAAACCGCGGCGGAACGCTTCCTTTGAACTGCTGCGCATCATCTGCATGTTTTTCATCATAGGGCACCATTTCGTCTGCCACGGCGGATAGGATGCGGGAGTGACCGACGCCGTGAGCGCCGTTTTCATAAAATTGTTCGGTTCCCTTTTCCTGCCGTCCGTCAATCTTTTTGTGATGATAAGCGCCTACTTCTCGTGCACTTCGCGCTCGGAACGCATCAATGTGCGCAAATCGGCAAAACTCTGGGGACAGCTCTTCTTTTACAGCATATTTCTCTTTACGGTGTTCACCGCGACGAACACCATCCCTTACTCCGGCGAGGGACTGCTGCAAACCCTATTGCCGACGCTGAAAGAAAAATATTGGTTTTTCAGCGCCTACATCGTCATGCTCGTGCTATCGCCCTTCATCAATGCGATGCTGCGCGATCTGTCGAAGAGGAGCCACCTCACCCTCTGCCTGATCATCATCGTCGCCGCAGGCATAACGGCGGACGCGCACATTTTCAACACGACGGGCATCTCCAACGGATACAACGCGATCTGGTTCTGCTGCCTTTACGTGATCGCGGCATATCTCAGGCTGCATGACGTGCGCCTGACGCGCAAGACCGCGCTGATCGGCGGGCTGTTTTACGCCGCCGCGACGATAGCCGGGTGCTTCGCCTCCTTCAAATATTCCTCCGCCACAACGAGCCTCAGCTCAATATTCATCTTCCTCGCCTTCAAACATCTGAACATCAAAAACGTGCGCGCCGCGAACGCCATATGTTTCATCTCGCCGCTGACATTCGGGATCTACCTCATTCACGACAGCCCGGAAATGCGCTCGTTCATGTACGAAAACATCTTCCACAGTTCCGAGATGTACGATCTTCCCGCCTCATTCCTCATTTTCCTGGCATTCGCTGCCGCGACTTTCGTCGCCTGCGCCATAGGCGAACTTCTGCGCCGCGAAGCCGCCCGATCGATCGTACACATTGTAAAATATCTCAAAACGCGCATCGAAGCGCGCAAGATCCCGCCCTCCCCTGCCGGCTGACGGCACGGATGAGATCCGACACGCCCATCCGCCGAACGCCGCCGAAACAAGTGACGGCGGCATTTTGACGCGGAACGCGCACCCTATATTTTATGTAAAGACCGACGGCGGCATTTGGATGAGATGCGCGAAAAAACCAAGCGAGAACGAAACGAGTGAGGGCAATATTCGGATGAAGTGCAAGGAAAGCACCCCTTTGTCTTACGGAAAAACTGACGGCGATATTTTAGCGTCAGACAAGGAAAAGCCCCCAAACAGCAACGAAACGAGTGAGGGCAATATTTGGATGCAGAACGCGAAAGCGCCCCTTTTTGTTTTACGGAAAGACTGACGGCGATATTTTAGCGTCAGACAAGGAAAAGCCCCCGTCGGGAGGCGGAGCGTACAATGACGTACGTGAGCATCCACGACGGGGGCTTTGACGCAGTATCACGCAAAATAGCGCCGTCAGTCCAATTCGAAGGCGCCGGTATAAAGCTGATAATACCTCCCCTGCTGTGCTATGAGCTGCTCGTGATTGCCGCGTTCGATGATCTCGCCGTGTTCGAGGACGAGGATGACGTCGGCGTTGCGGACGGTGGAAAGGCGGTGAGCGATGATGAAGACTGTCCTGCCGTTCATGAGACTGTCCATACCCTTTTCGATGAGCTTTTCGGTGCGGGTGTCGATGGAGGAGGTCGCCTCGTCGAGGATGAGAACAGGGGGATCGGCAACGGCGGCACGTGCGATGGAGAGGAGCTGCCTCTGCCCTTGCGAGAGGTTGGCGCCGTCGCCGGAGATCATGGTGTCGTAGCCCTGCGGCAGATGGCGGATGAAATGGTCCGCATTGGCAAGGCGGGCGGCGTTTTCCACTTCCTCGTCGGTGGCGTCGAGATTGCCGTAGCGGATGTTGTCGCGCACGGTGCCCGTGAAGAGGTGTGTGTCCTGCAACACCATGCCGAGAGAACGGCGCAGATCGGGTTTCTTGATCTTTTTGATGTTGATGTTGTCGTAGCGGATCTTGCCCTCTTCTATGTCGTAGAAGCGGTTGATGAGGTTGGTGATGGTGGTCTTGCCCGCGCCTGTGGAGCCGACGAGCGCGATCTTCTGCCCCGGTTTGGCGACGAGACTGACATCGTGCAGCACCGTCTTTTCAGGCACATAGGAGAAGGTGACGTCCTCAAACTCCACCTCGCCCGTCCATTTGACGTAGGTGGTGGTGTCGGTCGCCTTGTGATAGTGCTTCCAAGCCCATTGACCGGTGCGGACATCGCTCTCGGTGACGGTGCCGTCCTCCGCGACGTTGGCGTTGACGAGGGTGACGTAGCCTTCGTCCGTCTCCGGCTCGGCGTCGATGAGCGCAAAGATGCGTTCCGCGCCCGCGAGCGCCATGAGGATGCTGTTCATCTGCTGGGACATCTGTCCTATGGGCGCGCTGAACTGCCTGGAGAATTGCAGGAAGGCGATGAGACTGCCCAGCTCCATTATGCCGCCGATCCTGATGTCCGCGGCGATGAAGAGGGAGCCCACGATGGCGGTGATGGCATAGTTGATGTAGCCGATGTTGCCGAGGATGGGCATGAGGATGTTGGCGTAGGTGTGCGCTTTGCGGGAGGCGCCTCTGAGGGTGCCGTTGATGCCGTCGAACGCCGCCTTTTCCGCGTCCTCGTGGCAGAACACTTTGACGACGCGCATGCCTTCGATGTGCTCCTCGACATAGCCGTCAAGCACGCCGATCGCCTTCTGCTGCCGCACGAAATGTTTGCCCGATTTGCCGCCCACGTACTTCACGATGAAGAACATGATGACCAGCATCACCACGATGAAGAGGGTGAGCAGCCAGTTGATGACCATCATCGCTATGAAGATACCGAGCACCGTGAGCCCGTTGGAAATGAGATAGGGCACGCCGTTCGCCATGAGCTCGCGCAGGGTGTCCGTATCGTTGGTGTAGCAGCTCATGATGTCGCCGTTTGCGTGGGTGTCGAAAAAGCGGATGGGCAGCTTCTGCATCCTCTCGAACATCTGGTCGCGGATGGTGCGCTGGATCTGAGTGGTCATGTTGACGATGATCCAGTTGTAGGCGTAATGCAGCAGCGCGCCGACGAGATAGAGGGAAGCCATCACGCCGACCATCACGGCAAAGTCCGCGATGGTGACATCCGTCGCCCCGTTCGCGAGCGGAACGATATAATCGTTGATGACGGTGGAAAGCATAAACGTGCCGCCCACGGTCGTCCCGACATTGAGGATGAGAGAGATCGCCGCGAGAATGACTCTTCCCTTATACGGCTTGAAGTAGGAGAGGATGCGCAGGAAGGTCTCCATAGGATGACCGGCGGTATACTTTTTTCCGCCTATGAGCTGCCCCGAGACAGGTGCGGAATGTTCCTTTTTGCGGCTCATTTTTCCACCTCCTCTTCCGTTGTTCTCGAGTCCGCCCCGGCATCCGCGCCGCAGGCTTCGGCATAAACGGCAGCCGCCTCGTCCGAGCCGCGCTGCTGGGAATAATAGACGTCCTGATAGATCTTGTTGGAAGCGAGCAGCTCCTCGTGCGTGCCGATGGCATCTATCCTGCCGTCATCCATGACGACGATCTTGTCCGCGTCCTGCACCGAGCCGATGCGCTGCGCGATGATGAACACCGTGGTGGAGCCGAACTCCTCCTTCAGACCTTTGCGGATCGCCGCGTCCGTCGCGGTGTCCACGGCGGAAGTGGAGTCGTCCAGGATCATGACCTTGGGATGCTTCAGAAGCGCCCTCGCGATGCACAGTCTCTGTTTCTGTCCGCCCGAGACGTTGACGCCGCCCTGCCCCAGCTCCGTATCGTAGCCGTCCGGGAAGGACATGACGAAGTCGTGCGCCTGCGCCGCACGTGCGGCGTGCTCGATCTGCTCGTCCGTGGCGTCGGGGTTGCCCCATTTCAGGTTCTCTTTTATCGTGCCGGAGAACAGCACGTTCTTTTGCAGCACCATCGCGACCGCGTCGCGGAGGGTGTCCAGTTTATAATCTCTGACGTCAACGCCGCCCACTTTGACGGAGCCGCTACTGACGTCGTAAAGGCGGGGGATGAGCTGCACCAGCGTGCTCTTCGCCGAGCCCGTCCCGCCGATGACGCCCACCACTTCGCCGGGCTTCACGTGAAGATCCACGCCTTCGAGGTTGAGGACGTCGCCTGTCTTGGAATAAGAGAAATCGACGTTGTCGAAATCTACGCTGCCGTCCGCAACTTCGAGCGCCTTGGGATCGGGATTGTCCGCGATGTCGGGCACTTCGCGGAACACTTCCGCGATGCGCCCCGCGGACGCGCGGGAAAGCACCAGCATCACGAACACCATCGCCACCATGCCGAGAGACATCAGGATCTGCATGATGTAGTTGAGGAACGCCGCGAATGAGCCGTAGTGCATGCTGCCCGCGATTATGTTGTTGCCGCCGAACCACACCACCGCGATGATGCACCCGAACGCGACGATCTGCATGAGCGGCATCGCGATGACCAGCATCTTCTCGGCGGAGAACTGCAACTTCTGCACGAGGGAGCTGATCTTCATGAACTTCTCCGTCTCGTGATCCTCTCTGACGAAGGTCTTGACGGTGCGGATGGCGGTGAGGTTCTCCTGGGTGATCTCGTTCATATCGTCGTACTTTTTCAGCATCTTGGTAAAGCGCGGGAAGACGACGATTATGCCGATGATGAGCCCGAGCACGATGACGGGCAGCGCGACGGCGAAAACCACCGCAAGGTCCGCATTGATGGAGATCGCCATGCCGAGCGCAAGCGCGAGCATGACGGGAGCGCGCACCAGCACTCTGATGACCATCATGTAGGACATCTGCACGTTGGTGATGTCAGTGGTGAGACGGGTGACGAGACCCGCGGTGTTGAAACGGTCGAGGTTGGCAAAGCTGAAGTCCTGGACTTTGTAGTAGATCTTCTGCCTGACATTGGCACCGAAACCCGTCGCGGCATACGCCGCATATCTGCCCGACAGCACGCCGAACAGCAGCGACATCAACGCCATCACCACCATCATGGCACCGCAGATGACGATGAATTTCACACTGGAATCCACCGTGAACAGCTCCGTATTCGACGCACCGAGCTGCAAATTGAAAGTGTATTCCGAAAGACCCTCGGCAAGTCCGACGTCGATGATCTGAGACATGATGATGGGGATGAACACTTCCAGCACCACCTCTAACACGACAAAAACGGCAGTCAGCACGGACGCGAGTTTATACTCGCCCACGCACCCCGCGAGCAAACCGAGGACGCCCTTCTCTTTGGAAGTTTTTGCCTTTGACATATCTCTCTCCGAAAGCACACAAGGGGCGAAAGCCCGACAAGTGTCGCATTCAATAATAAGATTATATGTTAACGTAAAATTAAAGTCAACAAACTTACCCGCATATATCCTCTTGAATTTTCCCCCTCTCCGCCCTATGCCGGACAGGAATGATACGGCCCGGATCAGGCGCCGCCCGTCCTTTATGGCGGGGCGAGATATCGAAGGCAAATATCACACCATAGGCACTTTATGTTACGTTTTAGCATTGTAAACTCCGCTTTTTGACAAAACACGGAAAGCTCCGTCCGCACTGCACCGCGGCGCGGAAAGAATTTTTCCGCAATGTGGCGCGAACGCTTGCTTTTTTCATAAAAAAAGAATACAAATATCCATCTGTATGAGCGTACTCGTCGGCAGACATCACTCCGCGTCTCCGCGGATGAATATCTTTCTCGGGCTTTTGAAAAGCCACGTCGTCCTCATCGTGGCGCTTGCCGCCGCGGCGGTGACCTGTTTCTTCGTGACCCCCGACGCAGCCTACGCCGACTACTTCGACCTCGACACCCTTTCTTGTCTCTTCTGCACCCTCGCCGTGGTCAGCGCTCTCAAAGAGCGCAAATTCTTCGAATGGCTGGCGGGCAAGATCGTCACCGCGTTCGGCAACATGCGCCGCGTTGCTTTCGCGCTCGTCTTCGTCACCTATTTCGGGTCAATGATCATGGCGAACGATATGGCGCTCGTTACCTTCCTCCCCCTCGGGTTCTACGTGCTCTCCTCCTGCGGCAAAAAGGAGTACACCGCCTTCGTCTTCGTCATGCAAAACGTGGCGGCGAACCTCGGCGGGATGCTCACCCCCTTCGGCAACCCCCAGAACCTCTACCTCTATTCCTATTATTCCATCGCGGCGGGAGAATTCTTCAAGATAATGGCGCTGCCCTTTGCGGTCGCGTTCCTGCTCATCGCCGTCACCTGCCTCTTCGTCAAGCCCGTGCACGTCGAGCTCGAGACCCCGGAGACCGCCGCGCCGCCCGCGTGGAGGATGATCGTCTACTTCGTCCTCTTCGCGCTCTCCGTGCTCATCGTGTTCCGCGTCTTCCCATTCTATGTGGGGCTCATCGTCGTCACCGTCGCCCTCCTCATCCTCGAGCCCAAAGCCTTCCTGCACGTGGACTACGCGCTGCTCCTCACATTCTGCGCTTTCTTCGTGTTCTCGGGCAACCTCGCGCGCATCCCCGCCGTCGAGCAGACCCTCGGCTCACTCGTCGCGCTATCCCCCCTCCTCGTCGGCACCGCGTCCTGTCAGGTCATCAGCAACGTCCCCTCCGCCGTCCTGCTCTCCCGCTTCACCACGGACTACCGCCACCTCCTCGTCGCGGTCAACATCGGCGGGCTCGGCACCCCCGTCTCCTCGCTCGCAAGCCTCATCACCCTCGGCGAATATCGCAAACGCGAGCCCGGCAAAACGGGACGCTACCTCGCCCTCTTCTCCCTCGTCAACTTCCTCTTCCTCGCCGTCCTCATCGGCGCAAGTTACCTGAACGACCTCATCCTGTGACCGCCCTTCCTGACGGACACGGCGCCGCAGCCCGCACCGCCGCGATGAGCGGCATATCCCTCTCGTCACCGCCCGCGCTGCGGGAAGCATCGTCGCAAGGCGACGCGACATCCCGTGCCTCCGCCGCCCCTCTCCCCCGTTTGCCGCGCCGCGAACCGATGTTTTCAAAAATCCCCGCCACTTGCCGCAATTCCGTTGACAAAGCCCCCGCAAAAACATATAATCATATAGCATTCTCCGCAAGGAGACCGAAATGCTGCTATGGCTCAGTAGGTAGAGCACATCCTTGGTAAGGATGAGGTCACCGGTTCAAATCCGGTTAGCAGCTCCACACAGCCGCAAGGCATCATTAGCAACACCCCGCAAGTTATGCGGGGTGTTCGCGTTTTGCCCCACGCGAAAAATCAAAGATTTTTCCCGCGGGGACCCCGTATGTGCCTGCGGCTTTGCCCCACAAAGTGTCCTCGCTTTGCTGCGGTACTTTGCGGGGACCCCGCCGTGTTTCCGCAAAAGAAAAAATGCAAGACATTCGCTTGCTCCTCGTTTTGTCACCTTGTTCCGAAACTATCGCGTTGCTCTCTGATTTTTGCTCCGCGGGGTTGGCGGCTCCCGCCGCCTGTTCTTTTTTGCAAGGACGAGTGGGGTTTTGTGTTGTCGCACGAACCGGATTTTCACCTTTCGCTAACGCGATTTTTTACCCCGGCCGAAAAATCAAAGATTTTCACCCGGGGGCCCCGAAACGCCCTGCGTGAACTCCGCACGCAGATCGGATGGCGCAAAATACGCTATTCCGTCGCACTTTGTGCTCCTTACAAATCCGGTTAGCAGCTCCAGAAAACCCGCTCGGAAACGAGGGGTGGGATCGCTGAAATAGAGTGTGCCGATCAAACCGTAAAATTGTAGATATTTGAAAATGAAAAGAGGGCGGGACGGTGAACCGTCCTGCCCTGCTTGCGGCGACATTGTGCCGGAACGATGCCTGCGTTACTCCCCGAGGACGCGTTCGAGATATTCCCGCGCGTCGTCAAATGAGGGGAATGTTTTCTCCCCTTCCCCTGCGTCCACGCGGACGGGATAGTGTTCGAAAGCGAGCTCCGAGAGCACGGCGGCGAGGTCTCCGCCGACGGGCCTGCCGTTCAGCGTCACGCTCTTCTCAGACATCGAGCAGTCTCCAGATGGATTTCTTGGTGATCATCATGACGAGGTCGACCAGCCAGATGAGCCATCCGCCGAAGATCCTGATGACGCCCGCGACGATCTTGCCCTCCGAGAACCTGACGATCACGCCGAGGATCCACGCCGTGAACGGGATGATCGCGAGAATGAGACTGACGATGTAAGACAGTCCGAAATAGTCACTCTTTGCCTTTGCCATAAAAACCTCCGTATTTTAAGACGCCGATCGGCGCCCGCATATCTCAGCATATTCGGCGAAGGACGAAAATATCCTCCGCCGAACGCCTGACAATGTCATTCTTCCTTCAGCCTTTCACCACGGGATTGCGGGCTGCGGCTGCCTCATCGGGACGGCGCACGGGCGTGGAATGCGGTGCGGAATGCAGCGCTTCGGGGTCCGTATACGCGAGCTCGATGATCTCTTTGAGCGCGTCTGCGGCAGCGTCGAGAGTCTCCTTGCTGACCGTCTCGGTGGGCTCGAACATGAGCGCGTCCTCGACGATGAGCGGGAAATACATGGTGGGCGGATGGATGCCGCGGTCGATGAGCGCCTTTGCCACATCCGCCGCGGTCACGCCCGTCTCGTCGCGCAGTTTGCGCATGGAGAGGACGAACTCGTGCATGCACCTGCCCTCGCCGACGGGATAGAAATAGCTGATCTTCTCACGCAGATAATTCGCGTTGAGCACCGCCGTCTCCGATGCTTCTCTGAGCCCTTTGCCGCCGAGCGCGACTATATAGGCGAGCGCTTTGACATACACGCCGAAATTGCCGTAAAACGCGCTGACTCTGCCCACAGACCAGTCGCTCCTGCCGAAACGGAAGCCCTTTTCCGTGCGCACGACCTTGGGGTCGGGAAGGAACGCGGCAAGCTCCGCTTTGCAGCACACGGGACCGGAACCGGGACCGCCGCCGCCGTGGGGCGCCGAAAATGTCTTGTGCAGATTGAGGTGCACGAGGTCGAAGCCCATGTCGCCCGGGCGCACCACGCCCATGACCGCATTGAGATTCGCGCCGTCGTAGTACATAAGAGCGCCCGCCTCGTGGATGATGTCCGCGATCTCGAGCACGCGCTTTTCGAACTTGCCGAGTGTGTTGGGGTTGGTGAGCATGAACGCCGCGGTATCCTCGCCCGCTTTGAGGCGGAGATCCGCAAGATCCACACAGCCGTCCGCGCCCGAACGCACCGTGACCACCTCGAAGCCCGCCATCGCTGCGGACGCCGGGTTGGTGCCGTGGGCGCTGTCCGGGATGAGCACTTTGGTGCGCGCGTCGTCCCCGCGGGAGAGGTGATATTTCTTGACCATGAGCATCGCCGTGAACTCGCCGTGAGCGCCAGCACAGGGCTGGAGCGTAACGGCGTCCATGCCGGTTATCCCCGCAAGATAGGCACTTAACGTATCAATAACGGCAAGACAACCCTGCATTTTGTCAGCGCGCGCCAACGGATGCGCATCTCTGAACCCGGGCAAAGCCGCGATCTCGTCGTTGAGTTTCGGGTTGTACTTCATGGTGCAGGAGCCGAGAGGATAGAACCCGTCGTCCACGCCGAACGTGCGCTTTGAGAGCGCGGTGTAATGCGCGACGACTTCGGGCTCCGAGAGCTCCGGCAGAGCAAGATCCGCACGCAGGCGATCCGCGTCATAGACATAGGCTTCCACTTCGAGAGGGGACGCCTGCACTCCGATCCTTCCTTTCACCGATTTCTCGAAAACAGTTTTCATATCGTCTCCTCCACGATCTTCACGACCTCATCCATATCCGCCTTGGAATTGAGCTCCGTGCAGCACCAAAGGATGCGGTGCTCGTCAAGAGGAAGTCCGCCGAGGATGCCCTTCTTTTCGAGCGCCGCCGCCACAGCGGAAGCCTTGCCCGGCGTGATGGTGACAAACTCGTGGAAGAACTCTTCCTCATAGAACAGCTTCGCGCCGACGCGGGAGAGCTCTCGGGCGAGATAATGCGCATTCGACGCGCACTTCAACGCGACGTCCCTGAGTCCCTGCGGTCCCATGAGAGAGAGATAGACCGCCGCAGTCAGCGCGCAGTGCGCTTGGTTGGAACAGATGTTGGAAGTTGCCTTTTCGCGGCGGATGTGCTGCTCTCTGGTCTGCAGAGTGAGCACAAATGCGCGTCTGCCGTCCGCGTCCGTTGTCTCGCCGACGATCCTGCCCGGGAGTTTGCGCATAAACTCCTTCTTTGCCGTCATATATCCGAGATACGGTCCGCCGAAACTCAGCGGCATGCCGAACGGCTGCGCGTCGCCGACCACGACGTCCGCGCCGAGATCGCCGGGCGCTTTGAAGAGCGCGAGAGAGAGCGGATTGCACCCGACCACCACCTTCGCGCCGCTCGCTTTCGCCGAAGCGGAGACCGCGGCGATATCCTCGAGGATGCCGTAGTAGTTGGGAGACTCCAAATAGACGACGCCTGGATCGGCATCGTCGCCGAGCCGCGCGGCTCCGAGGACGGCGGGCAGCACCTCAAAAGCGATACCTCTCGCCCCGAGATAAGTTGCGATGACATCCAGCGTATCGGGATTGATATTGTCGAAGGTGACGACTTTTTTCTTCTTGTCGGCGCACATCACGCACGCCTCGGCAGCCGCCGTCGCGCCGGAATAGTGAGACGCGGTTGCGACGTCCATGCCCGTGAGAGAACACATCATGGTCTGGAACTCGAAAGTCGCCTGCAATATCCCCTGCGAGATCTCCGGCTGATAGGGAGTGTAAGCCGTCACAAACTCCTCGCGCGAAGTTACGCTCTTCACTGCCGCGGGGATGTAATGACGGTAGCTCCCCGCGCCGCGGAACACACTGCGGTAGACCGCGTTCCTGCCCGCGAGCTCCGCAAACGCCTCGTAGGTCTCCTGCTGCGACTTCCCGTCCGCCAGCGCGAACTTTTTGCCGCGCAGCTCTTTGGGAAGATCGGCATACAGGTCACGGACGGACGCCGCGCCGAGAAGCCCGAGCATCTCTTTGCGCTCGGCTTCGGAGACGGAAAGATAATCTGCCATGGCTCACCCCAAAAATGCCGTATACTCGGCATCGCTCATCAGATCCTCCTGAAGAACGTACGGCGCGACCGCAAAGATCCAGCTCTCGCCCGCCTTTTCGGGAGCGTCGGCAAGCTCTTCGTTGACCTCCGCTACGGTGCCGCTTGCGGGGGAATTGACTTCCGCGACCGCTTTGACGGACTCCAGCTCGCAAGCGGGCTCGCCCGCCGTCACCGCGGCTCCTGCTTCGGGAAGATCGACATATACGACCTCTCCCAGTTCCTCCGCGGCATGCCCGCTGATGCCGACATAAGCCTTGCCGTCGCGGATCTCCACCCATTCGTGTGTACGTGTGTACTGTTTCATGACTTTCTTCTCCTTATTATGCCGGCGGCATGCGCCGCGGTATATTCTTGTCTCCATCTGCCGCGGACGCCTGCGTCCGCGCTCCTCCGGGCTCACCGCCCGAAATTCATTTCTTCTTCACGAAAGGGAGCTCCGCCCTCTCCAAAGGTATGCGCCTGCCCCTGACGTCCGCGGCAAGCTCTCCCGCAGTCCCCTTTTTTATGCGCAGCATGGCGATGCCGCAGCCCAGCGTGGGAGAATGCGTGCCCGAGGTGGAAACGCCCACCTTCTCTCCGTCCGCGTAAATGTCACAATGTTCGCGCACTATGCCGCGCCCCGCGACCCGCGCTCCTATGCGTTCGTATTCGGGGACGTGCGCGAGGATGGCATCCCGACCGAGGAAACTCTCCTTTCCCGTCTTGACGGCAAAATCCAGCCCCACCTCGTTCACGGGTATATCGTCGGAAAGCTCGTGCCCGTAAAGAGGCATGCCCGCTTCCAGACGAAGAGTATCGCGCGCGCCGAGACCACAGGGGATGAGCCCGAAAGCCGCACCCGCTGACAGCACGGCGTCATACACCGCGGCGATGTCGTCGTTTGCGCAATACACCTCGAAACCGTCCTCGCCGGTGTATCCCGTGCGGGAGACCAGAGTGTCCGCGCCCGCGATGCTCACGTGCTGCGTAAAGGTATAATATTTGGCGGGAAGTCCTCCGCTCCCGACGACCGCGCGCATGATCTCCTCCGAACGAGGGCCCTGCACCGCGATCTGCGACACGCTCTCCGAAACGTCCTCAAAATCGCATCCGGAAAGGTGCGCCCTGACGTGCGCCGCATCCTTTTCCACATTGGCGCCGTTGACCACGACGAGGTACTTTTCCGCATTCACCCGATAGACGAGCACGTCGTCCACCGCGCCGCCTCTCTCATTGGGGAGAATGGAATATCTTACCCTGCCGTCCGCCATGCCGCGGATGTCGTTGGTGAGAAGTGCGTTGAGCGCCCCTTCCGCGCCCGCTCCGGTGAAGAGGAACTCCCCCATGTGCGAGACATCGAAAACACCCGCCGCCTCTCTGACCGCGCGATGTTCTTCGAGGATGCCGGAATACTGCACGGGCAGCTCATAGCCCGCAAATTCGACCATCCTGCCGCCGAGCGCCAAATGCTTTTCGTAAAGTGCCGTTCTTTTCATAACCCTCCTCAACGCTTGTGCGTCGCAAGTCCGAAGACGTCTTCACACGCCTCCGCAACGCTTTCCGAGAGCGTGGGATGCGCGTGTATGACGGCGGCGACTTCCTCCGCGGTCATACCTTTGCTCACCGCGAGCGAAAGCTCTCCGGAAAGTTCCGTCACGCCGTCGCCGAGCGCCTCTGCGCCTATAATAGCGCCTTTATCATCGCAATATATCTTGATGAACCCTCTGTTAGAGCCGTTGGCAAGATTCCTGCCGTTGGCGCCGAGCAGGAATTTCCCCGTCTGCGCAGCCTCTTCCGTGCGTCCCACCGAGACGACTTCCGGCGAAGTATAGACCAATGACGGCACGGTGACAAGGTCGATGTCCGTAGGTTTGCCCGCCATGTGCGCGACCGCTTTCAGCGCGCACTGAGAAGCGTAATGCGCAAGCTGTATGCCGCCCGTCACGTCCCCCGCCGCGTAAACTCCGGGGACAAGGGTCATCATGTTTTCGTCCGTGAATATCGGGGTCTCCGGGAGACCTATCGCGGGGAGACCTATCCCTTCTACGTTCGCGCGTCTGCCCGTTGCAGCGACGACCGCCCCGCCTTCCGCGCGATGCTCCGTGCCGCCGCATTCGTACACCGCAAAGTCCTTGCCTATCTCCGTCACACGGGCGGATGTGACGATCTTCACCCCCCTGCGCTTCAATGCGGAAGCGAGCTGCACCGAGAGTTCTTTGCCGAAAAACGGCAGCACTCTCTCGGCATATTCCAGCACCGTCACTCCCCTGCCGCAGTCCGCAAAATAGCACGCGAGTTCCATGCCGATGACTCCGCCGCCCACAATGACGACGTCGCCCGCGGGAAGAGGCGCGGAGAGCACTCCGTCCGATGTCAGCGCGTTTTCCGCCCCCTTGACGGGGAGCACCGCGGGACGGGAACCCGTGGCGACGAGAAGATTTTTGCCTTCTATGCGCTCGCCGTCCGCGATGACCGTATGTACGTCCGCGATGACGCCGCGCGCCTTTATCACTTTCACGCCGAGGGACGCGAGCAGTTTCTCCACGCCGCCGCGCAGGGACGCGACCACCCCGTCCTTGCGTGCGTAAGCAGCCCTTTCGTCGAAGGTCACGTTCTCAGCTCTCACTCCGCACTCCGCCCAGCCCGCGCGGGAGGCGAAAAGCGCGGAAGAATGCAACAGGCATTTGGTGGGGATGCACCCTCTGTTGAGGCAGGTGCCGCCCACTTCGCCGCCCTCTATGAGCGCAACGCTCATGCCGAGTTTCGCGGCGCGGATCGCCCCGGTATATCCGGCGGGACCTCCGCCCAACACGATGAGGTCAAACATCTCCGTCCTCCGTGATCAGCGCGCGGAGCCTTTCCGTCTCCGTGCGGATATCATTTTGCGTATCGTTGTCAAACGCCGAGAGCTCCGCTTCTCCGCCCTCAAGCAGCACGCGCACCGCCTCGACGGCGTCCGCGTCCATACCATCCGAAAAGAGAGCGACCTCTCCGCCATCGCCCGTGCGCACCACCGCGCGCCTGCCGAAGAGCGTGGTCTCGAAGCGCGTCGTATAGCGCGCCTTTTTGCCGTAACGCCATTCGTCGGCGGAGAAAAACCCCGTCCACTTCATCACGCTCGCGGCGCCGAGAGATACGGGCTGCACCTCTTGCAGCGCGGCCTCCGGCGCACTCTGCCGCCACGCGTCAAAGAGCGCCTTTTCCGCCCTCTCGACGGTGATGCCGTCCGCGATGTCGCAAAGGGGCGCCACTCTCGACGAGACGCTCTTCACGCCGTTTACGGAGAGTTTCCCCTCCGGCGGCGTCAGGAAGCGCTCCACCCTCGCGGGATCGGTCGAGATGAGCAAAGTGCCGTGGTGGAGCATGGTCCCGCCGCGGCGGAGATATGCGTTGCCGCCGAACTTCGCGCCCGCGGCGATGAGATCGTTCCTGCCGCTGAGTTCCGCCTTGATGCCGAGCGCGGAAAGAGCGGAGAGCACAGTCCGGAAATTTGCCTCTTTTTCGAACTCTCCCTCTCTTCCGATGAATGTGAAATTGAGGTTGCCGCCGTCATGGAAGACCGCGCCACCTCCCGAGAGCCTGCGCGCGAGCACTCCGCCCGCGGCTTCGAGGGCGTCCACCCTGCACTCCGCAAAAGCGTCCTGGTTGCGTCCGAGCACCACGGCGTCCGCATTGCGCCAAAGATAGAGCGCCGCTTCGCCGTCGCGCACCCTTTCGAGGAGCGCGGCTTCTATCGCCTGATTGACAAGCACGTTGTCGCCCGCACTTCGGGCGAACAGTAAAGTTCGGACCGCCATGACAACAGTATATAACTTTTATGATATATAATCAAGAGCAGAAGAAAAGAAATCGACACCTGTCCCCGATTTTTTGAAAACGATCCGCCATCCTGCCCCGCGGCGCACACACCGCTCCGGAAAAACCGCCGTGCGCATAGAGCGGCATTCTCCCGTGCCCGTCTTCCGTCGGGACGGCGCGCATTCTTTCTTGACATAAAAAAGAGGGCGTCCGCCCTCTTCCGCACTTTTTGTGCAACGTACGGTATCGAAAGATCCTGCACATATCGGATGTTTACACCGCGGATCCGACGGTCAAACACCCGTTTTTTGCAAAAATATGCCGTTAGCCCGCGCAGCGGAATACCTCCACCCCGAAAGGCGGGTCACTCCTCTTCTCCGCGCTCGTCTATGCCCATCGTGACGCCGAGGACGCTGTCAACGGGCAGGGTGAAACAGATGCCCGCACCCGCGGTGTTAAGCCCCGCTTTCTCCACGACGGCGCGCATGATGTCGTTGCACTTCCCTTCGGGAGAGAGGATGAGCAGGATCTCCTTCTCCGGCTGCACGGCGATGCCGAAAGCCTTCTCCGCTTCGTGCGCGCCCGCGCCCCTCGCGTTGACGAGAGTGCCGCCCGTAGCGCCCGCGTTTCTCGCCGCGTCCATGGCGGCGGTCTCGAAGCCTCTGTTGACGATGCCGACGATCAGTCTGTAACTCATTTCTTCACCTCCCCGCTCACAGAGTCCAGCCCCGCGAGCAATGCGAGCGCCGCAGGCCCGCTCACGCTCTTTACGGGCACAGTGAACGCGATGCCCGTGTTCTTTTCCTCAAAGCGGAATTTCTCTTTCATCAGATCGTAGACGACGGGGATCTCCTCCTCTTTCGCCGTCCCCCAGATCATCACCTTCTCCGTCTCGCCCGTGCCCAGGATGTCCGTGAGCGCGGTGGGAGCGGTGCCCGTCCCGGGCATGGCGTGCAGGTGTCTCAGCCCTTTTTCTTCGAGGGCGCGGAGCACCTTTTCGGCTTTTGCCTTGTCAACTATAACAAAGACGAGTTTGAGCTGCATATCCACCTCCCGTCAAAGTTCCACGATGTCGCCTTCGCGGGCGAGCAGAGTGCGGTACTGTTCCTGTGCGGCGCGCGCCGCCACCGTCTTCTTGACGCGGAACACCAAGCCCATGATCTGGATCGCCACCAAAGGGGTCATGGCAACGAATGCCACGGTGCCGAATGCGTCGTTGATGATGGAGCCGCCGAGCTCCGCCGTCGCGCCCATCGCGAAGGGGAGCAGGAATGTCGCGGTCATGGGACCGGATGCCACCCCACCCGAATCGAACGCTATTGCGGTGAAGATCTTGGGCACGAAAAAAGTGAGCGCGAGCGCGACGACGTATACAGGCACGATAATCCACCATATGGATATGCCCGTCGCCACGCGCAGCATACTGAGCGCGACCGCGATCGCCATCGAGATGACGAAGACCACCAACATGTTCTTGCGGCTTATCGCGCCACCAGTGAGCTGCTCCACCTGCCTGTTGAGGACGTGCACCGCAGGCTCCGCGAGCACGATGAGGGAGCCTATCAGCGCGCCTATCGGGATAACGAGCCATCTGCTCACCCCCGCCACTTCTCCGCCAATGAAGGAGCCCGCAGGCATGAACCCGACGTTGACGCCCGTGAGGAAGAGGGTGAGCCCGATGTATGTATACACCGCGCCGACGATCATCCTCGCGAGGCTCTTCCCGGGCAGTTTCAGCATGGTGAACTGGAAAAACAGGAAGACCGCAAAGATGGGCGCGAGCGCGATCCCGACCTCTTTGAGATAAAACGGGAGCACATCGAGATAAGCTGTCATGACCTCGCCGAAGTTCGCAAACTCGGAGAGCACGCTCGCCTCCGCCTGCGCGTCCGTCTTGTAGACCAGCCCGAGAATGAGCACCGCGATGATTGGTCCTACGGAGCAGATGCCCACCATGCCGAAGCTGTCCTCCTGCGAGCGCGAGCCGCCGACCGCGCCCGAGATGCCCACGCCGAGCGCGAGGATGAAAGGCACCGTGATGGGGCCGGTGGTCACTCCGCCGGAGTCGAACGAGAGGGGGACATACCCTTCCGCGGAGCAGGCTGCGAGCACGAAGACCACGGCATAAAGCGCGATGAGCAGCGCGTTCAGGCGCACTTTGAGCAGCACTCGGAGCACCGCGATGACCATGAACACGCCCACACCCGCCCCGACGCTCGCGATGAGCACGATGTTGGGGATGCTGCCTATCTGCGTTGCGAGCACGTTGAGGTCGGGCTCCGCTACGGTCACCACCACTCCGACGACGAGGGCGACGAGCAGGATGAACCACACCTTGCGCGTCGAGGTGACTTTCTCGCCGATCTGCTCTCCCGCGGGCTCCATGAATATGCTGCTGCCCAGCGTGTAGAGCGCCATGCCTATGATGAGGAAGACCGCGCCCACCAAAAAAGAGGCGAGATTGAGCGTGGGCATGCCCCCCAACGCGAAGTTGAGGATGAGCACCAACGCCGTGATCGGGATGACCGCGACCGCCGCCTCTTTCAGTTTGAGCGCAAAATTCTTCATTCTTCCCATCGTTACACCCGCGCCCTCTCAGGGCGCTCACGCGGCTCGGCGGCGCTCCTTGAAAAACGGAGTGCCTCCCCGCGCCGAATTTCATTTTAGCCCCTTATCATTAAAATAACGTTAGATTTTCAACAAAAATGCCATTCCGCGTACACATGTCGCGAAATGATCGTCCTTTTTGCTGCGCCCTGCCGCCGCGTCCCGAGCGATGGTGCGCGGGTTCACTCCGCGCCGCCCGCTTTCATACTTTCCAGGAAAAATTCCAGCGAAAGATCGTTGACGCGCATGGACTCCTGCCACTCATAGTGCACGATGTTGTAGACGTGACGGAGCTTTCTCGTCTCCTCCGCCGCGGGAACGTAATCAAAGACGAAACGCGGACATCTGCCCTCTTTGACCATATCCTCGAACAGCCGCGAAAGCAGCAGACTGTGGCGGACGTAGACATCCCTCTCGCAGCCTATGAGCAGCGTGGGCGGGAGGGTGAGACCGCGGGAGTATTCCGTGAACGCGGAAAGACCGTACACCTCGTGTTTCCTCCGCTTTTTGCCGAAGAGGATGCCATCGAAGATGCGCTGCACCGCCCCGCCGCCGAAAGAGGGACGGAGGTCTTTGTTCAGCATGACGGAGTGCACCTCACCGACCGGATGGCTCATGACGAGGCATTTCACCGAGAGTGCGGGCACCCTGACGCCGTACGCCGCCGCAAGTTCGGGCGACGCCATTATGCTCGCCGCGAGGGACGCAAGATGTCCGCCCGCGCTGTCGCCGGAGAGCATGACATTACCCGTGTCCGCGCCCAGCCTCTCCGCGTTGTCCGCGAGGAAGCACATGGACGCAAAGACGTCCTGCACTTGTTCTTTCAGGGTGACCGCGGTCATCAGGCGATAGCTCATGCCCATCACGAGAAAGCCCTTGGATGCGAGGTACATGCAGTAATATTTGTTCAGATCCTTGTCGCCGTACACCCATGCGCCGCCGTGTATATTGACGATGACGGGGAGCTTGCCCGAGGTCTCCTCGGGACGGTAGACGTTGAGTTTGTGCATCGGGTCGCCGTCGGGGAGATAGTCGAACACCTCGACGGAGACGCCCGCGGGCGGGGTCTGCTTCGCGATCCTGATGTCGTCGTACTTCTTCGTATTGCGGCGGATGACCTCCGCGGTCAGCTTGGACAAAAGCATATCTTTACCTCACCTGCGACGGGTACGCCCACACGCGTATCCTGCCGTATTTCTCACTTGCGTATTCGTAAAATGTCACGGGCTCGGGCGTGCCCTTGATCTTGGACGGACGCCCGTTTTCGGGTTTTATCGTGTCTAATGCGCAGATAAACTCTCCGATGAAGTCAAAACCCAGCGGTTTCCTGCTGTGCGAGATCCAAAGCGTCGAATAGCCGGTGAGCCTCTCTTGCATCCCTTTCCAAAGCTCCGCATAGCCTTTCGCCGTCGAAGCGGGACAGGTGAACATCCATTGCTCGCGGTTGATGGCGTCTCCCGCGAAGATGCCCTCCGTCGCCGGGTCGCAGAAGAGCACGCTCCCCGCCGTATGCCCGGGGCACGGGATGACCTCCACCGTTCTGCCGCCGAGATCGATCATTTTGGGCAGCGGGGAATATTCCGCCGCCGACGGATCGATCAGAGTAAGTTTGCGCGCAAAACTCATGAGCGGGCGCAGCAGGCTTTTGCGGTACGCCGCGGCGACGCCCTCGAAAAGTTCGTTGGACGGCACCCCGTGCGAGGGTAGATCGGGCTCTCCCACCATCACTTTCCCGAAAAAACAATTGCCGTTGCTGTGGTCGGGGTGCAGGTGGGTGTTGACCGCAATGACGGGCAGCGATGTCAGCTTCTTCACCGCGCGGGGCAGCGACTTTGTGCCGTAGCCCGTGTCGATGAGAAGAGCTTTCTCCTCGCCTTCCAGCAGGAACTGGTTGACCCCCGTAAGGCGGTCGGTGAGCATATATGTGCGTTCCGCAATACGTTTTACCGCAGTTCTCATATCCCCTCCGTGCGCGTTCCCGCGCGAAACATCTGCGCACAAAACATATGTGGTTTAATTATAATACCGCGCTTGTCCTTAGTCAAGGCGCGCGCACTTGACAGGCGCGCGTGCGTAATATAGAATTTAAGCGAAAAAGGGAGGTTCCCGCAATGTCCGACAAAGAAAACGATCTCATCCGCGAAGATACCGTCGCCGAGCCCGAAACAGGCGCCGCGGCGGCTGCCGACAACTCGGAGGGTGCGGAGCGCGATGCCGCTCCGTCCGAGCCCGAGACGGCAACAAACGGCAAAAAGCGCAAAAAACCGAGGGAGAAATTCTCGGTGTGGTTCAAGCGCAACCGCAAAAAGATCACGATCTCGCTCATCTCCGTCCTGTCTGTGGGAGTGTTGCTCGCGGTCATCCTCGTCCCAACTCACTTCGGCACTCTGAACGAGCCCGGGGATTACATCGATCTCCCCGTGGCGCATCTCTCTCTCGACTCCGCGGTCACAGTGGAAAAATCGGGCAGCTACATCGCGCATCCCGATTCCGTCTGGGTGGACGACGGCTCCGAACAGGGCAAGATCATCGTCATGTACCCTCTCGGGCACGGCAAGGGACAGATCGCCATGCGCGTGAGCGACGATATGGGGCTCACATGGTCGGACAGAGTGACGGGACTGCCCGCAAGTTTTGCCGACTCGCAGGAGACTCCCACCCTCTACAATCTGCATTTCACGGACGGCAGCGAGAAGCTGGTGATGATCTCCGGCTGCCCCTATTGGGTGGCGACGAAGTATAAGGCGGACGGTTTCAACTTCTCCTTCTCCGATGACTACGGCGAGACTTGGAGCGAGTTCGAGAAATTCCACTCCCCCGCGGACGCCATCGTCGCCATGTCCTCCCTCACGCAGATCAAGGAAAACGGACAGTACATCGACAAGTGGATGGGGCTCTTCCACGACCACTCCTTCAACGTCTATAAGACCTACCTCACCTTCGACGAGGACGGGAACGCCGACTGGTCTGAGCCCGAACTGCTCATGCCCAACTACTCCGAGGAGACGCAAAAGTACGGCATGTGCGAGGTGGAGATCGTCCGCGAACCCGAGAGCGACACGCTCATCCTCATCTCCCGCGCGGAAAAGAGGGTGTCCCGCTCCCTCATCGCCTTCTCCTACGACGAGGGCGAGACCTGGGAAGGGCTGAAAGAACTCCCCTACGAGCTCAGCGGCGACCGCCACAAGGCGGAGTATGACGCGACCACCGGGAAACTGCTCATCTCTTTCAGACAGATGATCCCCGTCAAGCGCAGCGCGGTGAGCATCTACAACCGTATCAGCGGCGGCTGGTACGCCTGGGTGGGCACCTTCGACGACCTCATGACCTACGCCGACGACGATCCATTGAACGACAGCAAAGGGGAATACCTCATCGAGCTGGGCAGGACGGACTACTTCGCCAAACCCTACAACGCCGTCATCGACAACGGTTACAGCGGCGTGGTGTGCGTGGACGGCACCTACAATGTGGTGGGCTACGGCTCCTTCGACAAGGTGGGCACGACAAGCTACATCATCTCCCGCACCTTCACCCTCGCCGACATCGAGAAACTGCTCTGATGCCCGCCCTCGGCGTTGATACACCTCGGAGCGCAGTAATGCGGCCCCGGCATTCCGAGCAGGGATAATACCGATTTAGGTCACCAAAAAAGCCCGCGATCTCGCGGGCTTTTTCTTGTCCTTTTTTTTTGTGCCGTTGCCAACATCATTCCCCGCATCACATAGGTGCGGGGCGCAGGCGGGACAAGCGGTGTCATTCGCTAAAATTTCCGTTAAAGCCGTTTAAATGTGCCGAAAGGCGCAGATAAACCGCCATTTTCGTCACTTTCCGTATTTTGCGGCTATACTTTCATGGAAGGGATAGCGGTCTCTGTCGGCGGGGGTGATCGCTCTCATCACGCGGCAGGGGACGCCGCACGCCACCACCCGCGGCGGGATGTCTCTTGTCACCACGCTCCCCGCGCCGATGACCGCGTCGTCGCCTATGGTCACGCCCGCAAGCACTATGCTCCCCGCACCGATCCAAACATTGTTGCCCACCGTGATGGGCTTTGCCATCTCCACCCCGTCGCGTCTGAGGTCGGGGGCGGTGGGATGCTCCGCCGTGGTGAAACAGCAGTTTGGTGCGATGAACACATTGTCGCCGAAGGTCACCTTCGCGCCGTCCGTGATGACGAGGTTGTGGTTGGCGTAGAAGCTCTCCCCCACCTCGATGTTGTAGCCGTAGTCGCACCAAAATGGCGGCGTGAAGATGGCGCCCTCCCCCATCCTGCCGAGGAGTTCATTTAGGATCGCGGTCTGCCCCGCTCTGTCGCATGGGTGCAGCGCGTTGAACCTGAAACACAAGTCCTTTCCTCTTTCGATCTCCCTCTCGTAGGCGGGGTTGTAGCACCCCTGAAAATAGCAATAGGTGGGCACTTCGGGCCTTTCTCTTTCCATAGTCACCTCGCGCGGGAACCCCGCACTTCCATTATACCCGCTCCCCTTCTCCCGTCAAGCCCGAACCGCTCCCCGCGGGCAAAACGGCGGCGCGCGGCATGCTCAAACGATTTCTTTCATCGAAGCGCACAAATCCTTGCATTTCGGAAATAATATGCTATAATCTCTTTACCTGCGTCGCGTTACCCTACGGCGTGGGGGTGTACCGGCTTCGACAGTCGGTTTGAGGCGGGGTAAGCATGCCGCAGGCTCGTCTGCGTAAAAACGGAAATAAAAAATAAACGCGAAAAATACGCAAAAGAACTCCACCATGGAGTTCGCCCTCGCTGCTTAATTTAGTCAGCGTGTCGCCCTTGGGTTTTCTGTTCCCCGAGCAAGCGGCATCATAAAAACAGACAACGCGGCCCCATCGCCCGGTAAGGTCGCTGTCATCACGGGCTTGTCGAGCCGAGGTTCGCCGCCGTACCGAAGCAAGAGACACCAAAACGCCGGCTAAGCATGTAGAAAGCATCGTCAACGGCCGGTTGGACCGGGGTTCGACTCCCCGCACCTCCACCACAAAAAGCACCTGCACAAGCAGGTGCTTTTCTTGTCTGAGAGCGGGGAGTCTCACCCGTGGCTGACGCGAGTTGCTCGGCGGCGGCTTCTCTCTCCGCACCGCCCTCGTCGATCAACGGCACCGCGACAAAAATCCCGCATCTCAATCGTTTCACCTCGCATCCTCGCTATTCCGTCGCTGCGCTCCTTACAACTCCCCTCACCTCCACCACCAAACGCAATGAGGGGCGCATCTTGCGCCCTTTTTGCGTGTCTCGAATTTCGGTCACGTACGCAAAAGTACGCTCCCTCATTCTCGCACTTAAAAGAACACAATCTGCATCCCCTCATTGCGTTTGGACATTATATTTTGATATGTTGTCTCACTCACTCATTTTTCTTTTGTGGGACTGGCGACTGCCGCCGCCATTTCGTGTCTCGAATTTCGGTCACGTACGCCAAAGTACGCTCCCTCATTCTCGCACTTAAAAGAACACAATACGGGGTCCCCATAAAGTACCGGAGCAAGTTTTGCGCGCGAGGACACTTTACGGGGTTTTAGCACATCCCCTCATTGCGTTTGGGCGCTATATTTTAGGCATTACCGTCGCACTTTGATTTTTGCTCCGCGAGATGGCGGCTACCGCCGCCCGGTTTTACGCAAGACATCATTAGCAGCACCCCGCAAGTTTTGCGGGGTGTTTGCGTTTTTTGCCCCACGCGAAAAATCAAAAACTTGTCCCGCGGGGATCCCGTTTGTGCCCGCGGCCGAAAGCACTCTCTTACGGATGATGTGCGGCGGTGTCGGAGCGGCTCTGCTCGCAAACGGGACGCGGCGTCCGTTCCGCCCCTAAAGCTCCGTGATTAAATTAAAATCGGCGGCGCGCAAAAAATATTTATACCATTATCAAAAACTGATACATACATGTCCTAATATGATCGTGCCGGATCTTACCGTTTTGTTTTGCGGTAAAGCGGCGGGGGTTCGGCGCCGACCCGTCTCACGCTGTCGGCATACATCGGAGGAAGACATGTCAGGCATCGATCTCAAACCCATTCTTGCGAAACACCCCGAATGCAAGACCAACGCACGAATGCTCAAAGAGCTGCTGCTCAAAAACTGTGCCGACGATCGGCGCGGGCTCGTCCGCGTGATCTGCGCCATCGTGCAGACAAAGCTCATATCAAGGCTCGAGACCGCCGACGCCGTTACGAAAAAACTGATCGACAAGTCGGCAAAGCAGCTGGAAGACATCGGCGGCTATTCCCCGCGCCTGGCGCGGATCGCCTTGCATGCATGGGCCGATGCGCTGGACAAAAAGGCAGACGGCAACAGCTTTGACGACGACTCCGGGAGCTTTGCCAAAGGATGCGGCAGCGCACGGCAGCCCTTCGTCATTTCCAACGCACAGCAGCTCAGATCCTGCGCCGGTCTCATCAACAACTGCAATGACAGCGGCGGTCTCCATTTTGCGCTGTCGGGCGATATCGACCTCGGCGGTGCGGAATGGACGCCCATCGGCGACGATGATCACATGTTTGAGGGCGTCTTTGACGGCAACGGGTTCACCATCCGCAATTTCACGCTCTCCGCGGACGCAGGCGATCCGATCGGGCTGTTCGGCAACAATTACGGCACCATAAGCGATGTCGCGGTCGGCAACTTCAGGATCGATGCGTCGAGCTGCAGCTCGGCAGGAGGTTTGATCGGAGACAACTACGGCACCGTCAAGTACTGCCGGGCCGAAAACGATGTGACGATCACGACTTCGGAAGACGCGACTGTGGGATGCCTTGTCGGGAACAATTACGGGTCCATCCAAAACTGCGAGGCGACATGCCGGACGATGATCTCGTCGGATCATAATGTCACTCTCGAGGCGGGATGCATCGCGGGCGACAACTTCGGGATCATATGCGGATCGCATTCGGCCGGGAACATCATGATCAAATGTGCCGACGACTGCACGGTGACCGCAGGCGGTCTGGCAGCCTGCAATCACGGAAAAATCGAGACCTCGTTTTCGTCGGGGAACATCTCTCTGCGCTGTGGGAGCAGCGGCATACCGACTGTCGGCGGACTGGTCGGCGACAACAACGGCACCGTCGGCGAATGCTGCACCACGGGGAAGATCGTTCTTTTCGTCGGCGACGAAAGCGAAGTGTACGCGGCAGGACTGATAGGCTACAATTTCAATGAAGCGGAAGAATGTTATTCCTGCGCCGCTGTCTCGGTGACTTGTGAGAACGACTGCACGGTTTCCGCAGGAGGACTGATCGGAGAAAATTCGGAAGAGGTGTCGCGCTGTTTCTCTGCAAGCACTGTTTCCGTGCATGAAAACGGCGAAAGCAACGCGATCTATGCGGGCGGTATCGTCGGCTATACATGCGACGGCGGACGCCTGTCGGAGTCTTTCTATGAGGCGGATCAGCTCGTCACCGTCTCGGGCGACGAAGTCTGCATCTATGACGGCACGCCGTATTACGAAGGCAAAGAAGGGTATAAGTCGCTGTTCCTTATCACCCTGAAATGGTCCGATGAGGTATGGATATTTGAAAAGAACCGCCTGCCGAAACTGTTGATGGACGACAATATATGACCGCACTTTCTGCCGCCGATGCCCGCACACTGTCAGGGGCGGGAGACAGCGCACTCGGCAAGATCGGGCGGCATATCCTCACAAAATGAATTTTATTATGACAAAAAGCGCACATTAAAGCGCGCTTTTTTTTGCAAATAGGACGCATAATGTTATTCTGCCGTTTTAACGGGCGCGCCTCCGAGGGAGGCAGTGAAATCGTCGTAGACGTAGAATGACGCGCGGTAGACGGGCATGCCCGGGATGTGGCTTTCATAGGGGGTGAACTCTAAGGTCCTCTCCCCGTACGTGTCGTCGCTGATGCGCAATCCGAGGGTGCCGAGCTCGTAGCCCTGCAAGAGGTACATCTCGAAACGGATGTATTTCCCGTCCGTCACATAGCTGCCCTTGCTGTCCGTCTCGTAATCAGAAGTCACGTCCAAAGACGCCACCCCCTCGGGCAGGTCGTACTTCTCCACCGTAAAATGATGTTTGGCAAGGATAACGTTGTTGTCGGAGTCGAACACGCAAGCCGACATGCCCGACATCAATGCTGCGACAAGGCAAACTGCGGCAGCCACCAAAAACGATCTCTTGAACATGAAACTTCCCCTTTCCCGTTATTTATTTTCCGCTTTCGCGCAGAGCGGGCGGAAAACATCCGCCCGTCCGTTTTTTCGTCTATGTATTTATTTCCCCGCCGCAGCATTCTGCGCCGCGAAGTTATCCAGCTTTTTCTTTTCGAGCGCCCAATAGATGCTGCGCACAAAAGGCATCACCGCAAAGAGCGCCATCGCAAAAGAGAAGAGTTTGCAAGGGTTGACATACTTTTTCTTTCTCTCCAGCCCCTTGACCATAGCTTTGGCGACGTGCGCGGGCTTCTGGACGGGGAAGGGCTTCTGACGGATGACTTTGCCCTCCTGCCCCTGCACCGCCGCCTTGAAGAAGTTGGTGTCCGTCGCGACGGGATAAAGGCAGGTCATCTTGATGTTTTTGGGCATCTCGAGGCGGAGCGCCTGCTGGAAGCCCTGCACCGCGAACTTGGAGGAGCTGTACAGCGCATAGCCGGGCATCCCCATCTTGCCGATGGCGGAGACAGTCATGGCAAACTGCCCTTCCCTGCCGCCGAGATATTTGCTGTATTTCTGATAGGAATATATGGGCGAGAAAACATTGGTCTCGAAGATGTGCGCGGTGCGGTCCCAGTCCACGTAGTCGAATGTCTCGTAATACGGAAAACCTGCGTTGGCATAAAAGATGTCTATGCCGCCGAGCTTTTTCTCCGCCTCCTCGAAGACGGCGTCCACCCCCTCTTTGGATGAGATGTCGCACACCATCGGGATCACCTTCCCCGGGTCGAACCCCGAGAGCCTGTCGGTGCGAAGATCGACGGCAAGGATCTTGTTGTCGCCCTGCACCAGCAGTTTCATCACCTCAAGACCTATGCCGCTGTTTGCACCCGTAAGAACGATCTTTTTGCCTGAAATCATATTTTTCCTCCCTGAATGTCGTGTTTAAGTGTTTGTTTCGTCAAATGTTATTCGCAGAGAAGGCGCAGCAGATCGTGTGCCGCCGCGCGCAGCTCCTCTAAGGAGCCGGAGTTGTATACCGTGCGCGTCGCCGCTCTTTTCAGCATGAAAACGGGAAGCTGCGCACGCATCACAGCCTTTGCCCTGGGGCGGGATACCCCCCTCTTTTCCAACCTTTGCAGCCTCACTCTTCGCGGCGCCGTGACAAGGACTATCTCGTCAAACATATCGGTCATCCCGCTCTCGAGCGCGAGCGGCAGTTCCACAACGAGAGGATCCGCGCCGCATGCCGCGATGCGCTTCGCGATCTCCGGGTGCGCAAGCGAATTCAGCGCAAGCCTGCTCTTTTTGTCGGAAAACACGAGCGCGGAAAGACGGGGCTTGTCCACCACTCCGCACACGACGCAGTCCGGGAAAAGTTCCGCGAGCTTCCCGATATAATCGGGAGACGCCAGCAGTTCCGCGTTGATCTCGTCTGCGGAAAGACAGGCGATCCCCATCTCGCGCGCGACTTTGAGCACTTCGGATTTCCCGGTGCCGATCCCTCCGATCACAGCAACTTTCATCTTTCTCCTATTTCAGATCGCCCCAATTCTTGGCTTTGTTCACTTCCACGACGAGCGGGACCCGCAAGGTGACCGCATTTTCCATCTCTTCTTTGAGGATGCGCACCACCTCGTCCGCTTCCTCTTCGGCGGCGTCCACGATGAGTTCGTCGTGTATTTGCAGTATCATTGCGGAACGCATGCCGCTCAGCCGTTTCTCCACCGCCAGCATTGCGATCTTGACGACGTCGGCGGCGGAACCCTGCAGGGGCGTATTCATTGCCATGCGCTCCGCTGCGGAACGCATGATGTAATTGGACGAATTGATCTCCCCGAGATTCCTGCGTCTGCCGAGCATGGTCACGCTGTAACCGTGCTCTCTTGCGAACACGACGTTGGAGTCCATATACGCCTTCACCTTCGGATAGGTGGCGAAATAGCGCTCTATGAATGCTTTCGCCCGCGCCACGGGGATGGAAAGATTCTCCGAAAGTCCGAAATCGCTCATGCCGTAAATTATGCCGAAATTGACGGCTTTCGCATCCCGTCTCTGAGCGGGCGTCACCTCGCTCTGCGGTATGCCGAGGATCTTGGACGCGGTGAGCGCGTGTATATCTTCGGCGTTGTTGTACGCTTCTATGAGCTTTTCGTCGCCGCTGAGATGCGCCAGCATCCTGAGCTCTATCTGTGAGTAATCCGCCGACACCAGCACGCAGCCCTCCGACGCGACGAATGCGCTCTTCACATCCTTCGCCTCTTCGCCGCGCACGGGGATGTTCTGCAAATTCGGGTTCGTTGAAGACAGCCTTCCCGTCGCGGTGACGCACTGGTTGAACTCGGTGTGGATCCTTCCGCGGTTGATAAGCGGCTGCATCCCCGTGACGTAAGTGCCGAGAAGCTTGGCGTAATGCCGCCATTCCAGCACAAGTTTCACGGCGGGATGATCCTGCACGAGCCCCGTGAGGACATCCTCGCTGACCGACCATCCGGTCTTGGTCTTCTTGCCGTGTTTGAGCCCGAGCTTGCCGAAAAGCACTTCGCCGAGCTGCTTGGGGGAAGCGATGTTGAATGTTTCTCCCGTCGCGGCATAAATAGCGGAGGTAAGCTCGGAAAGCTTTGTCTCGTACTTGACTTTGAGAGCGGAGAGCCTGTCGGCGTCCGCGGCTATGCCCCGCTCTTCCATGGCTGCAAGAACGGGAACGAGCGGCTGCTCTACCTCGCGGAACAGATTGGAAAGCCCTTGTTCCTCAAGAGACCGTGCCGACTCTTCCGCAAACCGGAAAAGCTCCGCCGCGCCGACATCGTATCCTTCCGCGCCGAGCACAGCCTCAACGGACTTTATGGGGGCGCTGCCTCGTGTGAGATGCGCCGCTATCATTACATCGAAAAAGTCGGCGGGCGCAAAACCGTATTTCTTTTTCAGCGATTTGAAATCGTAACAGACGAGAGTCCTTCCCTGAACGAGCCTTCCGACCGCCGCGACGGCGTCATCAAAGCCCATCCCTTCCGCAAAAAGGTCCTCCGCGCACTCTATGACATACTCCGTCCCGCCGTCAAACGCGAACTTCACATGCTCGGAGATGAGCACCGCGATCTTTTCCCCGCCGGAAAGCGCCGCGATCTCCTCCTCGCTCTTCACTCCGACGACCTTCTTCTCGACGGCATTCACGGGTGCGGATCCGTCCTCGGAAACAAAGGTCATGCGGGGCGCGAGGGAATTGAGCTCCAGCTCCTGCAATTTTTTGTACACGGCGTCGGGATATGTCCCCGAAAAACGCAGATCCTCCTCTTTCACATCAAGCGGGACATCCTTTTTAATGGTGGCGAGGGTGCGGCTTAGCAGAGCGATCTCGCGGCCGTTCGCCAGCGATTCTCCCAGCTTACCTCTTTCGTCACTTGCATGATCGAGCACTTCATCGAGCGTTTTATACCTGTCAAGCAGCGTTTTTGCGGTTTTCTCTCCGACTCCGGGGATGCCGGGGATGTTGTCGGACGGGTCGCCTCTCAGCGCCTTGAAATCTATGAAACTCTCCGGTGTGAACCCGTCGGCGGCGAGTCTTTCGAGGTCGATGACCTCGACGTCGCTCACTCCTCTCTTTGTCCAGAACACACGGGTCGTAGGGCTCACCAGCTGAAAGCTATCCCTGTCCCCCGTCAGAATGACGGTGTCGTCATCGGTGCGCGCGGAAAGTGTGCCCAGAATGTCGTCCGCCTCATACCCCTCCATTGAAACGACGGGGATGCGCATGAGCGCGAGCAGCTCTTTCAGCGGCTCGAACTGCTCCGCAAGTTCGGCGTCCATGGGTTTGCGCGTGCCCTTGTACGGCGGATAAAGTTTGTGGCGGAACGTGGGCGCTTTGAGGTCGAACGCCGCGGCGACGTGCGTGGGCGCAAGCTCTTTCACTATGCGCAGAAAAATGGTCAGAAAACCGTAAATCGCGCCCGTATGCGCGCCTTTCGACGTTTTGAGATCGGGCAGCGCATGATAGGCGCGATGAATGATGCTGTTTGCGTCTATTAAGAGAAGTTTGTCTTGCGGCATATCATTCGGTGGCGCGGTCTGCCGCAGCGTTTTCCGCTTCTGTGACGATGCGCATCGCGTCGGCGTAACCTAATTGTTTGAGGTTCTCGATCCGTTCGGGAGAGAACGCCATCGCCCTGCCGAGATTGGAGGACGGGGTTATGTAGAGTATGTCCAGATCGTCATGCTCTATTCTGCGTTTGGGCTGCTTTGTCTCGGGATTGGTGCGCACTACGATCATCTTCTTGCAGCCCGTGCGCGCGAGCAGGTTGATGGGCATATTGTCGTAGACTCCGCCGTCAATGAACTTCTTGCCGTCTATCTGCTTCGGCGGGAAGATCGGGAAACAGGCGGAAGCCACGATGTAGTCGATGAGTTTTCCTTCCGGGATGTCCTTTTTCATCGCCTCGAAGGGCTCCATGTCCGAAATGTTGTAGGTGACGCAACCGAAATCGATCTCGCTTGCGCGGATCTCCTCTTCCTTCAGACGGTTGTACACAAAATTGAGAGTATGTTCATAGGACTGACGAATGATCTCGCGCGCGGAAAGCAGCTTTTTGCCCGTGGCGATGATGAGGTCGAGGTCAAAGTCCTTCTGCCTGAACCGTGCCACCGTGTCGTCATCGAAGTCGAAAACCGGGCAATACTTCGCCTCTTCCCAATAACCGGCGAGCTTTTCTATGCCCTGGGACGCCATGACGGCGCCGTTGAGCGCTCCGATGGAAGTGCCCGTCACGGCATGAAAAGTATAACCTTTTTCGACAAGTGCGATCAGCGCGCCAAGCTCATAAGCGCCCTTGACGCCGCCGCCTTCGAGAACAAGACCGACGCTTTTTGACATTGTACCCTCTCTGCGCGCATACGCACGCGGCAAAAATAATCTAAGGATAATTTTAATAAATAATATCCGCAATGTCAAGCACTGTTATTTCCGCCCCGTCCGCCGCCCCGCAAAAAAACGCCCCCGCGCTCAACGCGCGGAGACGTTCACGTTCCGTATCACATCGTCGCGGCGGGACGAGCCACCCGGGAAGAGGGTCAGTCCGCATGCATCCTGTCGATGAAACGGGTGTTGACCGTGTAGGTCGTGCCGGGCAGGATCTCCGTTTCTGCCGCCGTATAACACCACACTCTTACGGGTTTGCCTTTCATATATTTGTCAAGCATTCCTCCCAACATATCGGTGCTGAGCTCCGTAAACCTGTCGTCTTCGAAACTGGGTTCGAAATAGCTGCGCTCGTTGTAGCCCGTGGAAAGCAGTCCGAAATGAACGTGCGGCATACCTGCGTACTGTTTGATGAGATAGGCAAATTTCTCATCGGTAAGAGATGAACTCAATATCCCCATTGCCGCTTCGACAACAACTTCGTTCCCGCCGAGAGTGGAAGGATCGAGCAGGCTGAGGTTGTCGATGGGTTGCCAGTTGTAGATGTCGAGATAGCCCGTCTGGATAAGTGTGGAAACGTAGCCGTTGTCGAGCGCTTTCTCATAGTAGCGCCTGCCTTCCGGATCGGAGGGATCCACTTCACCGCCGAGGTTGGTGGAGAACCGCTTGAAATCGAAATTCGCGCCCGTGCCTATCATGTTGGACATGGTCACGTTGTGCATGCGCACGATGCTGTACTTGACGTCGCCCTTCGTATCATCGAAGTTGAGATCCCACTCCGTGTCAATGTTTGTGGCGACATAGATGCCCGTGCCGCCCGTGTTGCGGACGATGATGCCGTCCAGGGTGCAGTCCACTCCGTCCAGACCGAGACCGCTGGACGCATTCTGCAGGATGGAATACTCCACGCGGCAGACGGTGGGCGAGTCGTTGACGAACTCCTGCGCGGGATCGTGCGTGGCGTACTTGGTCTTCTGCCCCAGCGTGCGCATGCGCAGCGCGTAGCCTTTGAGACCCTGCGCATCGTTCGCGGAAGTGATCTCGTCGCCGATGTCGTAGTTGGGGGTGATGGTGACGTTGCTCACCACGCCGCCCTCCTCGCGCACCTCGACGAGAGGATGATCGTAGTTGTCGCCGTACTCGTTCTTGAACCCGTTGATGATGAACGCGCGGGAGGCGTAGATGTTGTGCCCGTTGCCGTAGAGGCTGCAGCAAAGCTCCGCCTTATAGGTCGGGTCTTTGAGCTCTGCTCTCACCTCCTCGAAGACGGTGACGAGGGACTCACCCGTCTCCATGTCGCAATAGGGGATGTCGGAGCCGAGCACGATGTCGCCGTCGTATTCGGGAGTGCGGTCTTTATAAAGGACAACGTTGCTCCCGTCGGCGACGTTTCCCCTATATTTGGTGTAATACTGCGTGGCACGCGCCGCGACAAAGAACTCGTTGACGTCATTCACTTCGACCGCGGGATGCACGGTGAGGGTGATGCTCTGCGAGCCCACGGTGGCGCTCCTCGGATAGCGCGGCGAGACGGTGATGGTGACTTCCGTCCTCTCCGTTATGTTCTCCGCGTGGAAGACGAGGGTGTTGCCGGTGAAACTCGCGATCTCGGGCTTGTCCGTCTCGAAAATGAAGTCGGCATAAAAGTCCGCCTTCTCATCCTCGCTCTCGGGAGGAGTGGGCAGCACGGCTTCGACCACAAAGACGTTGTCCACGAAATGCGTCATGCCGCTGTCGTATTCGGCGGGGTCGGAGAGGTCCGCCTCCGGGTCGAAACGGTAAGAGGCAAAGATGGTCTCGCGGGCGAGACCGACCGCAAGAGAACTCTGATCCACGGCGAGGCGGAAGATGGAGACCTTCTTCACGACGCGGATGTTCAGAAAGCGGGTCTCTCCCGCATATTCGGCGAAAACGGTGGTTTCTCCCTCCGAAACGGCGGTCACAACACCGTTTTCGTCCACTACGGCAACATCCTCGTTGGACGATCTCCACTCTGCCGCCACCTCGGACGGAGCAAAGCTGTCGATAAGGACGGCGTCGAGATCGAGGGGGATCTCATCAAGTCCGAGTGTGAAAGAGGACTCCGCCTCGGGATCGTAATCGAAAAATTCGGAATTGCGGATGACGAAGTCGTCCGCGTCTTTGAGCAGGAATGTCACCTCGCCGGCAGGCGTGGCAACGACCGCGGTTTCGGCTTCGTCCGCAAAAGTCAGGACTCCGTCCGAAACGGTGCAGCCGGAGACCGGCGCCGCCCCTTCGATGCCCGCATCCGCGAGCACGACGGTGCGTGAAGTGGTGTAGACCACCTCACCGAAGCGGCTCACGCCCTTGCCCACCGTGACGGTGAACTTCGCACTCTCCACCCAGAACTCGCTGTCGTCCGCGCCTTCGGGCGCCTCGGAAGCCGCTTTGTCCCGGTGCGCATACATGACAATGTCCGCGCTCCCCTCGCCGACCGCGGTGACGACACCGTTGCCGTCCACGGTCGCAACGCTCTCGTTGCTCGACGCCCATCTGCCCTGCGTGACTATGCTGCCCGCGGGGGTGTAGACGGGAGAAAGCATCGTCCTCTCCCCCGTGACGAGACTGCTCTCGCCCGTGAGAGTGATGCTGTCCACATCCGCGTCCGTCACCTCGACGATGACGCTGTCCGAGAAGCCCTCGGCGGAGGCGGACACGCGGAAGGTGCAATAGCCCGTGAGCTCCGCGATGCCGTCGGTGTTGGTGTCGACGGGGACATAGTCTCCGTTGTATTCGCGCACGATCTCGGCGCCCGGGATCTCTTCCGTCGCACCGTCCACGTCCCCAACGATGCGCCACTCCAAAGTTTTGTTTGCGGCGCGCTCGGGGAGGACGGTGACCGTCATATAGTCATCAAAATCGATGATCTTTCTGCCGCTTGCATCGGTGGGCACTTCTGAGAAAAGGATCGTGACGGAATCTTCCGCAATGGAAACGCTTTCCACGCCTATATAAGCCTGTGTGGAAACAAACGACGTGACAAGCCCGACGATCAGCATTATGATGATCGGGATTATCACCAAAACTCCGAGCATGATCTTTTTCATAGCCACTCCTTATCGTACGGATCGGAAGCGCACGGCAATGCCGCGCGCTCCGCATGCGCCCCGTACGGGCGCCTCCCTCAGACTCCTATGCCGTGCAAACGGTTGATGAGTCTGCTGTTGACCGTGTAGACGGAACCGGGAACGAGATCCGTCGTGTCGTCGTCATACGCCCAGACATTGAGCGGATTTTCGAGCAGATTTCTCGCAAACTCGCCCACCCCATCCAGCTTTTCGAGCCTTGCCGCTATGCTGCTGATGGATTCAAGATCGTTGCTGGTAAAGCGCTTGATGCGGCTGTCCTCGATCGATATGTTCCAACTCACTTCGTCGGGATCCGCCTTCTCGCCCGTCCCTTCTATGGTCCCGTCAGGAAGCACGTGTGTGCCGTCGGCAAGATAACCGTCATTGATGTACGTCCTGCCGCTGAGTCCGATGGAAATGAACCCGAGATGCATATAGATCTGTCCCGCATAATCCCTTCGGAAGCTTTCGATGAACGGCTCATTCGAAAAGGCGCCTCTGATGAGCGTAAACAGCAGATCCTGCGCAAACTCCGGGATCTTTGCATCATTCTCAAGGACATCCGAAGGGATCAGCGTCAGGCTGTCCGCCGGCTGCCAGTTGTAGATGTCGAAGAACCCTTTCTGCGTGAAGGTGGAACGGTTTTCGACGCCTTCTTCGTAGTAGGTGTTGTTGTAGTCGAAGTTGATGGCGGTGCCGACCATGTTGGACATCACGCAATTGGTCATCGTGAGATTGTTGTAATGCTGCACGGTCCCGTTGTCGTCGGAGGAGCGTATGTTGCGCACATGGATCGCAACGCCGCCCGTATTGCGCATGATGCAGCCTTTGATCTCGACTTCCGCGCCGGAGAGCTGGATGAGGGTGGTCGCATTCTCCATCAGGCAATACTCTATCCTCGCGCCCTTGGTCTGCGTGACGGTCTCGCCCGTCTTCTTGCGCCTTTCGGTGACATTGTACTTCACGCAATAGCCGGCAGAGAAGGTGCTGGCGTCGTTGATGGTCAGATCGCCGCCTTCGATCTCCTCATCAGAGAACGCGTTGGGACGCATGGTGAGGTTGGAGATGACGACATCGTCCGCATACACCTGGAAGAAGGGCTCCGTCTTGCCTATGAACTGATCCTTCTCGGCTTCGATGGTGAAACCGTTGCCGTAGACGTTGTTGTAGGTGTAGATGTTGCTCGTCTTCGTGAAGTTGCCTTCGGCGTCGGCGTTGGAATTGTTCACCATGTGGATATCATTGAGCAGCACCGTCGCCTTATTTTTCTTCTCCTGCGCGTCACGCAGTTCGGGGTCGGATCTGACGCCGATCGCGTCCGCCAACGTGATGGTGAATGATGCCGTGGTGTAAGAAGGCAGGTCGGGATATTTGGGATATTTCGCCTTCACCGTCACGGTGATCTCCGCGGTCTCTCCCCTCTCGAGATGCTCTGCCACGGCGTCGGCGTTGACGGTCATCACATTGCCGAGAACGTTCTCGCCGCCGAAGCTGACGAGCGCCGCATACTCCTCATCCACGCTGAATTCGAACGCTTCATAGAAGCTCGCCTCGTCCTCGCCTTCGAACATGGAGGGATAGGTGATCCCGATCGAGAACGTATAGTTCGTCAGATTGTTGACGTCTCCGTTCGCATACTGTCCGGACGGGAAGATCGTCTCGCGCGCAAGCCCCGCCTGCAGCGACTCATTGGTGACAGCGCTGACGAGCACCGCCACTTTGCGCTGCACTTTGAGGGTGAGCTTCGCTTCTTCACCCGCCGCAGTCTGAGCCGCAACAATCACTTCGCCGCTGGAAAGCCCGCGCACGACGCCGTCCGCATCGATGCTCGCGATCTCATCGTTGTTGACGCTCCAGGTGACCGCAACGCTCTCGTCGCGACGGAAGACGGATGCGTACCTTGCAGAAAGATAGAGTGCGTCACCGTTCACTTCGAGGATGTAATCGTTCTCGTCGATCACTGCGCTCTCCACGATCTCGATCGCGTCGGCGTCGACTTTCTTGACTACGATGGCGTCATTGCCCCCGTTGAGAGAGATCAGCGCTTCTGTCGCACCGGCTTCGAATGTAAATACATCACCGTCGAGGGTGAACCCTCTGCTGCTCTGCATATTGACATCCGATACATCCACGCCGATGTCGGAAAGGCTGAACCTATTGAGGTGAGACGAAATTTCGTCCCCGTACGCGCTCGCGCCCGCGGAAACCGTCACGACCATCAGGTTGCTCTCAAGCCTTACGCCGGAAGCATTGTCCGCCACATAACGGATGGTCGCGCTGCCTTCGACGACGCCGGTGACTATGCCGTTGCTGTCAACGGTCACTGCGTTGCCGCTTACGACCTGCCACTCCCCGTTCGTAACGGTGCCGTCAAGAGGAGTGAAGCGGGGGGAGACCATTTTCTGCTCTCCCACGCGCATGGTGAGTTCGTTATTCAGCGTGATCGCGGTCACATCGCCGCCGACCACCACCGAGCAAGTGTCCTTATATGTCGAAGCCGTCACGGTGAGATCGAAGTTGCAATGCACCGCGACTTTCAGATAGCCGCCCGCGGTCACGCTGTCCGCATGCCTGCCGTTGCTGTCAAGAAGTTCGACATAATAGATGGGATTGCCGTTTGCATCTTTCTTTCCGTTGTCGGAATCGGGATAGTTTGCGTCACGGCTGTGCACGTTGCTGAGGGTCCACTCGTATGTCCTGTCCTGCGCCATCTCGGGGAGCACCGTCACTTCGAAAAGACCGTTGGCGCCGTCAAGCCTGTAAGCGCCGAGTTCCGCGTCATAGGCGGGATCGTCTTCGCCGTCAAGACTGATCGTCAGACTGTGCTTATCAAGATGTACGCTTTCAACTCCGATGTATGCGTTGACGGACACGAATGTCGTCACCAGCCCCACCACGAGAAGGACCACGAGGGGGATGAGGACAAGTATGCCTATCATTACTTTTTTCATAGTTTATTTTTTCTCCCTAAGATCCGTGCCCGTTAAGGCGCGATCTTCTGATAGCGTCTCTCGAGGTTTGCAAACAGAGCCGCTATGCTGCCCGCGAGGATGACCGCGGCGACCACACCGAGAATGGTGTAGATGTTGCTCGTATCGCCGTCACCGATGATGACCAGGTCGCCTATCTGCAGCGGCAGGAAGCTGAACACCATCGTAAAGACGCCGAAGAGCGCCGCGACCACTATGCCGACCAGCAGGGACACGACCATATTCTTGTTGGCGGAGACCATCTCGCCGTCGCCGACGACATTGAAGGTGGGAGCCTTCACGTCCGCCGCGATCGCAAGACAGGTGAGCGCCATGGTGATCATCTCGGAAATGATGAAAATACAGCCGATGTCAAGAGAACTGAGCAGGTGCCCCGCCTCTTCCGTACCGAAAGCCGCCGCCACCACTATTGTGGAAAGCACCACCGATGCCGTACCCACCGCGCCGTAAAGGAAGAGTTTGGCGAGGATCTGCGTGGTATAGCTCACGGGCACGATCTTGGTGTGGTAGAATGCGTTGCCTTCACGCGAGATCGAAGTGGAAGCGAACGACACTATGATGGCGCTGAATATGATGATGACGAGCATCGTGAGGCCGGGCACTATCGCCGCGCCCACGGTGTTCTGTCCCATCGTCGCGGCAAGGTCGTTGCAGTAGTAGACCATGACGGGCGCGGCAACAGCCATCGCGAGATATTGGAAGGAATAGTTGAAGGAACGCAGGATGAGGAAAAACTCGCGGTGAAGCAGAGTGCCGAATACACTGCGTTTGATGTTGGGGATCTTCTTCTGGAAGGAGACCTTCTCCGTCTCGATACCGTTCAGGATGATGTTGTAATATGTGCGCGTGGTGACAAAATAACCGCCCACGGAAAGCGCCGCGGTGATGAGGAAGAGGTAGAGGAAAGCAAGCCCCGCCTCCTGCGAGCCGTAGCCCGAGAACCAGCCGCCGAGCAGCATCGCATACCACCTGAAAGGATAGGCGGAATTCGCAAAATTGCGGAAGAGGTCCATCACCGCCGGCGAGAACATGCTCTCGCTCTCGTCGCGCATATATTCCAGCACGCCGGAAAGCGCGGTCATATAAAGGATGAACACGCCGCAGATCGCCGCGATGAGCAGGATGAGCACGAGCAGGAACTGGTTCTTCACCAGGTTCATGATCATCATGACGGGGATGGCGAGCAGATTCGCGATCGCGTAAGGCAGCGGAATGGCGAGCAGCGCCACCGCGATAGCCACAAAATAGTAGCCCACGGGCGCGGACGCGACCACTCCGTAGATCACGCACACGGGGATCATGATGAGAAGGTTGATCACCACATTGTGCAGGAAACAATAGATGGACTTGGAGATCAGGATCTCCCTGCCGCTCACGGGGAATCGGAGCAACAGCTCGTTATCACCGCTGAGGTAGAGGTTCTTGACGACGTTGCCGATCGCGACAAGCGTGGTGACGCACACGGTGAACGTCATTGCGATGACCAGGAATTCAAAGGGCATACGCGACCTGCTCACGAACATCTCCGCGAGGTAGTATATGCCCGTCACAAGGATCGCATAGATCGCCAGAGTGAAGATGATGCTGAACGCCTTGCCCGCTTTATCCTTGGGTGTGGAATCCACACGCGAACCGAATCGGGCGCGCATCTCCAGCCTGACAAGCGATCTTACGCTGAGCCAGGATATCTTGTCGTTCATTTTTCTTCCTCCGTAGTCTCGGCGTCAACGGTCTTACTTTCGGTGCCGTCGGCATCGGGCGCGGGCATATCGGGACGCATCTCCTCCTGCTCCTGCGCGACATAATCCTCGAACAGCCTCTTTTCATAGGTGCCCGTGATCTTGAAGAACCTCTCCTCGAGGTTCGCCTTGTTCTCCTCGTTGCCCGCAAGATCGAAGCAGTCGATGAGATGACCCTCGTTGATGATCGCCACGCGATGGCACAGCTTCTTGACAAGGTCGAGGTTGTGGCTGGAGAAGAACACCGTGTTGCCCTTGGCGCAATGCTCGCGCATATAGGCGATGATCTCCGCCGTGGACTGCGGGTCGAGACCCATCATGGGCTCGTCGAGCACCCACAGCTTGGGCTCGTGGATAAGTGCGGCGATGATGCAGATCTTCTGCTTCATGCCGTGGGAGTACGCCTTGATCTGCTTGTCGATGGCAAAGCGAAGTTTGAAAAGGTCGAGATATCTCTCCAGCCTCTCCGTCCTGTCCGCCTTGGACACGCGGTAGAGGTCGGCGACGTAGTTGACATATTCCCTGCCCGTCAGCTTCTCGTAGACGGAGTGGTTGTCGGGGACATAGCCCATGTTCATCTTTGCCTTGATGGGCTCTTTCTGGATGTCGTATCCGCACACCTCGATGGTGCCGCCCTCGAAGGGAAGGATGCCTGTGAGGCACTTGATGGTGGTGGATTTTCCCGCGCCGTTCTGACCGAGGAAACCGAATATCTCGCCGGGACGAAGCTCGAACGAAATGTCGTCCACTGCCACGCGGTCGCTCTTGGGATAAACTTTTTTGAGATTTGTTACGGTAAGCATATTTTTCTCCTGCTGCTTTCTTTTTGATCTTGTAGTCCGCCCGAGGCGGCTTGCGAGGGGACGAAGCACTCTCGTCCCGTGCTCCGCGCATACGCAACGCGCGCACACGCAGATATCTTAATGTTGATTTTACACTCGAATCATTACAAACGCATTACGCAATTCTTACGAAATTCTTACATAAGAAAAACGCCCGCGCGCAACAAACGCACGTACGCGGAAAATGCGCCCCGAAAGGCTCATTGCTTCATGACCACGGAAAACCTGGGATGCGAAAGCGCCGGCTGCGAAATGCCTGCGCGGGAATGAGCGGCACACGCTTTGAAAACCTTGCCGGGAAACGCCGAGGCGGAACGCCTCTGCATCACCAAAACACGGGATGCGCCGCCCGCAAAGAATTTCGCCAGCGAAACGTAGATGCCGCAGACCCCGAAAAGAAAACGTTTGCCGAACATGGTTTGAAGACGGGCGAACCTCGCCTCCTCGGCGACGCTCTGTCCGCAAAGCGCAAGAGTATAAACGGAGGACTCCGTTGCGGCGCGCAGCGCCTTTATCCCCTTGGGCAGATTTTTTATCAGCGTGGCGATGCACACGAGCACGCTCACCACACCCACCGTTATCGCGATGGCGAGAACGGCGAATGATACGCCGATCAAAGCAGTAACAAAATCCAGCATAGTTGCCTCTTCGGTCATATAAATTTTACCATTTCCGCAACAACGGTGTCAATCGTTTTGCACAATAAGCGGTTTACAGCGGATGTTGCGCAAAATCGGCGTTAAAGCCTCTGTTTTGACAGATAAAGTACAGTAAAGTGCGGATTTTTCGCTATGCAACGGAGCGTTGCGCAAAGCACGGGACAAGTTCGGACGGACGGCGGGCAAGTTCGGCACGCGCTCCCCGCTCCGCCGCGATCCCTCCGGGACCGCCGTCATCCCCGCCCTGCTCCCCCGTGCGGAGCCCCTCTCTCGCCCGCCCCGTGCTCTCCCGGGGCAATACGGTTTCGGCTGTCCGTGATGTGCGCCCGCGCGTCCTCTTGCGCGCGAATGCTTGACTTGACCGCGGGCGGAGCGTATAACTTATTCGTCCGATCGGGAGGTCGGACGGGAGGCATTTATGAACGTCGACGAATTACTGCTGCCGCTTGCGCTCATCCTCGTTGTGGCGAAGCTCTTTTCCATCCTCGGCAAAAAACTCGGGCTGCCCCAGGTGGTGGGCATGATTGTCGCGGGCATACTCCTCGGGCTCATCCGCTACATCCCGGGGCAGAATGTCTTCACATCCTCCGCCATGGAAGGACTCTCCTTCCTTGCCAAGATAGGCGTCATCCTCATCATGTTCTCGGCAGGGCTGGACACCGACCTCAAACAATTCAAAAAGATAGGCGTGCCAAGCGTGGTCATCACCCTGCTCGGCGTAGCGTTCCCGCTGCTCTTCGGCTTCCTCGCCGCGGGCGGGATGCTCTTTGGCGGCAAATTCTCCGCCCTCTCGCAGAGCGATCTCATCTCCTGCCTCTTCTACGGCACCATACTTGCCGCAACTTCCGTCTCCATCACCGTCGCGGCGCTGAAGGAGCTGGGCAAACTCAACACCAAGGTGGGGATGTCCATAATCGCCGCCGCGATCATAGACGATGTCATCGGCATAGTCCTGCTCTCCCTCTTCATCTCCATAGACGCGACGGGCGGCGCGGGCGACATCGGGCGCTCCATCGGCATGATGATCGCCTTCTTCGCCGCGGCGGTCGCGGTGGGACTGCTCATCCGTCTCGCGATGAAATATATCTCCAAACGCTTCCCCCACACCCGCCGCATCCCCATACTCAGTTTCGCGGTGTGCTTCTTCTACGCCTACGCTGCGGAGAAGTGGTTCGGAGTGGCGGACATCACGGGCGCGTACGTTGCGGGGCTCATGCTCTCGGGGCTGCACGAAGCGGAGTATGTCGACCGCAAGATCGAGATCAGCAACTACATGATCTTTGCGCCCGTATTTTTCGCAAACATAGGGATAACATCCAATTTTGACTCGATAAACGCTCAAATGGCGGGATTCGGTGTCCTGTTCGTGCTCGCAGGCATGGCAGGCAAAGTGATAGGCTGCGGGGGCGGAGCGCTCCTCTGCGGATACGGTTTGAAGGACAGTCTGCGCGTCGGCATCGGCATGATGGTGCGCGCCGAAGTGGTGCTCGTCTGCGCCCAGCGCGGCGTGGATTCCGGACTGGTAGATCCTGCCATCATGCCCTTCGTCCTCATCCTCATCATCGCCACCACTCTGCTCACTCCCCTGCTGCTCAAATTCTCTTACCGCAAGGAACTCCCCCCGCCCGAACTTCCTCCGACCTATGTGCGGGAAGAAAAACCCGCCGCCTGACCGCTCCACTCTCCGCCGAACGCCGTTCGGCGGAGAGTGTTTTAAATGATCAGGGACGGGATAAGATCAATAAAACTCGGCATCACCGGAAGCGAACGGTGCATCCTTCATCGCCGTTCGCCGTAACCTTCCGTATGTTCCATATTTATCTGAGCTTTCATCGAGGCTTTTCCGGAGACAAACGTCACAAAGATCCACCTGTCACCGCGGTTCCACGCAAAAGTGACGGCGCCGGTCAAGAAATCGAAATCGGCAAGTTCGCCCTCAAAATCCAACACATCGCAAACTTCACCGTAGGTCATCCCCCTCTCCACCTGCTCGTACAATTCCCACGTGAACGCGTCAATGCGCCCGAAATGCAGAACAAGCCCTACGACAAGCCCTATGATGAGAGCTGCGACCAATACGACTGCGACAACGATGCACGTTGCGATCGTTTTTTTCCTTTTCTTATCGTCGCGCGCGATAGTTTCCGACACTCCGCATCCGCTTTCCGGCATGATCATCCCCCGCTGTGATTCGCCGCGATTAGATAGCAAACGGCTATCATTTTACCCGATTATATAGCAAACGGCTATACTTGTCAATACGATGAAAGTATTCGCCGAGCGGCTTACCGAACTGCGAAAACAGTACAAATACACTCAGCGACAGATGGCAGATATCCTGGGTATCAGCCAGCCTTCTTACATACGCTACGAAAACGACACTTCCGAACCCACGCAGGAAAACCTGGTCAAACTCGCGGACGCGTTCGACGTCAGCGTGGATTACCTGCTCGGACGGTCGGATGTCTGAATGATCTCAGAGTTCCCGGGCGAAACTCGGATAAATTTTTTCAAGTCCAAGGGGGATATTTGGATGACTCCTTCGAAGCCCGACGCCGGCATTCGGATGAGATGCGCGAAAAAGCCCCTTCCGCAAAAGGGAGCGTACTAAGTCGTACGTGACCGCATTGCGGAACGGGGCTTTGACAAAGCAGGTCGCCGAATGACGGCGTCGGTAGCTTAAAAAGGGGTTTTAGTTATTTTATAATCGCCGCGTTCCAGTGGGGATCGGGAGAATACCCCATCAGTTTCGCCACGGTCGCAGCCACGTTGCTCAGACCGAATTCGCCGTCTGCGATCTCGCAATCCGCATTGTAGACGATGAAGGGGACGGGGTTGAGGCTGTGGGCGGTGCGTACGCTGACGACGCCTTTCTTGTTCTTTTCCAACATCTCATCGGCGTTGCCGTGGTCGGCGGTGACGACGAGGGCGTAACCCGCCTCTTTCACGACGGGGAGCAGGCGAGCGAGACCGAGATCGACGGCTTCGACGCCGATGATGGTCGCATCGAGGTTGCCGGTGTGTCCCACCATGTCGCCGTTGGGATAGTTGCAGCGGATGAAGCCGTATTCACCGCTCTTCACCGCCGCGATGACGGCGTCGGTGACCTCGGCGGACTTCATCCACGGGCGCTGATCGAAGGTGACCTTGTCGCTCGGGATCTCCTGCCAGGTCTCCAGCTTATCGCTGAACTTCTCGCTGCGGTTGCCGTTCCAGAAATAAGTCACGTGCCCGAACTTCTGAGTCTCGGAGACGGCATATTCGTTGACGCCCTTGCCGACGAGGAACTCCGTCAGGGTGTGCTCGATCTTGGGCGGCTCGACGAGGAATCGCTTGGGGAGATGCAGGTCGCCGTCATACTCGAGCATGCCGGCATACAGCACCTTGGGCATATCCCCGCGGTCAAAGCCCTTGAAATCGGCGTCGTCGAACGCCATGCTGAGCTCGATGGCGCGGTCGCCGCGGAAGTTGAACAGCACCACGCTGTCGCCGTCGTGCATGGCGCCCACGGGTTTTCCGTTCTCGGCGATGACGAACGCGGGCAGATCCTGGTCGATGACACCGGGGTTCTCGGTGCGGAAGGTGCCGATGGCTTCCGTCGCGCTCGCGAACTGCCTGCCCTCACCGTAGACGTGGGTGTCAAAGCCGCGCTTGACCATATCCCAATCCGCGAAATAGCGATCCATGGTGATCTTCATCCTGCCGCCGCCGGAGGCTATGCGGGCGTCGAAAGATGCGTCATTGAGCCTCTTCATCGCGTCTTCCAGCATATCGACATAGACGAGCGCGCTGGTGGCGGGGACGTCTCTGCCGTCGAGGAGAACGTGGACGCGCACGGTCTTGATCCCCTCGCGCTTCGCGCCGGCGATGAGCGCGATGAGATGGTGTATGTTGCTGTGGACGTTGCCGTCCGAAAGCAGCCCGATGAAATGCATCGCGGAAGCGTTCTTCACGCAGTTCGCGGCAAGTTCCTTCCACGCCGCCGAGGAGAAGATGGCGCCGCTTTCGATCGCCTCTTCGACGAGCTTCGCGCCCTGCGAATAGACCTGACCGCATCCGAGCGCGTTGTGCCCCACTTCGCTGTTGCCCATATCCTCATCCGAGGGCAGCCCGACCGCTGTGCCGTGCGCCTTGATGTAGGTGTGAGGGCACTCGGCGAGGAGCTTGTCGAGAGTGGGAGTGTTTGCCTGTGTCACGGCGTCGCCGAGCCCGGTGGTGGACTTGCCCACCCCGTCCATGACGACGAGAACGACTTTCTTTTCCATATCATTCCTCATTTAGCGTCCGAAGGACGAAACTTCATTTCCGGGATATTGTATCACGCCGTGCCCCCCTTAGTCAAACATCCGCACGCCGCGGGTGCGTGCGGGAGAAACCGCCGATCGAAAAAAATCCCGATCCGCTTCTCTTCTCAAAACGCAAAAAATCCCCCGCCGAGGATGAGCATGCGCCGCACACGGACCTCGGCAGGGGTTTTTCCTAACGCCGCCGCCTCAGCGTTTGGAGAGCACGGCACCCGTCTCCGCGTCGATCAACGCGCCCCAATAGTCGACGTTTTCGCCGATGAAGGAAACGTAGTAGTAGAAATGCTCGCGGTCGCCGGTGACGAGTTTGACGTAGATCTCGCGGGAAGGGACGCCTGCTGCGCGCTCTTCCTCGACGCGCTCGGCGAAGAGTTCGCGGGCGATGTTGACCGCATCGGCGGAAGAGAGCTTGCCCTCGGTGACATCGGTGAGATCGGCTTCAAATGTCTTGCCGTCCGCGGTGACGGACACCTTCACAGGCTCGAAAGAGAGGGCTATGTCCCCCTTGAAATCGCCGAAACCGCCCGCCGTAAGAGTGCCGGAAAGAGTCGCGGGAGTCTCTCCGCCGCCGGTCAGCGTGAAGGATATCTCCTCACTCCCGACGGTGACAAGAGGGGTGACCGTGATGGTGACGAACTCGGCAGTCTCGCCGATCTTGCCGTCCGCGATGAAAGGCTGTTCGCATATCCCGGTCTCCACCGTGACGGCGAAATCGTCGCCGTCCGCGATGTAGAGAGAGGTGACGGAGCGTGAGATGTCGGAGGGCGTGCTTTCCTCCGCCTTGTCGCAGGCGGCGAGAGCCGCCGCCGCGGCGCATATGACGAGCACGATAGCTACAAAAAGCAGGGCCTTCTTTTTCATACCACAAGTTTATGACCGCCGCCGTGCGATTATGCGAGCGGGGTCTGCAGGCGTTTTTTCAAATATACTTGCGTGCACGGCGCGCGCTATGTTATCATTTATTCATCAATTCCCCACGGTGCACAATGACTGATCCGAGTGACATCTCCGCAAAAACCGGACCGACGGAGCAAGGCTTAGACTTTTCCGCCGCAGGGCTCAGCTCTGCGGAAGTCGAAGCGCGCGTCGCGGAAGGCAAAGTCAACGGCGAACAGACCGTGCGCACCAAGAGCGTGGCGCAGATCCTGCGCTCCAACATCCTCACGTTTTTCAACTTTGTATTCGTGCTGCTGGCGGTGCTGCTGGCGGGCTTCGTGCCCGACGGAATGGACGGCATCGGCAATTTCGGCTTTCTCATCCTGATAGTCTTCAACACATTGGTGGGCATAGTGCAGGAATTGCGCGCCAAGCGCACCATGGACAAGCTCGCCCTGCTCTCCGCCCCCAAAGCCTTCGTTCTCCGCGACGGCGACGTGCAGGAGATCGCCATAGAAAAGATCGTCCTCGACGACATCATGGAACTCGCCGCCGGCAGACAGATCTGCGCGGATTCCGTCATCGTGGAAGGAAGCTGCGAAGTCAACGAATCCCTCGTGACGGGAGAACCCGACGCGATCGTCAAGAATGTGGGCGATCACGTCGTGTCGGGAAGTTTTGTGGTGTCCGGCAAGGCGAAGTGCCGCGTCGAACACGTGGGTGCGGACAACTTTGTGATGAAGATCTCCTCCGGCGCCAAATATTTCAAGAAGCCGACCTCGGAGATCTGGCGGGCGCTCATGCTCATAGTCAAAGTGATGAGCATAGTCATAGTGCCCGTGGGCATCGCGCTCTTCTGCTCCAAATATTTCCGCAGCCCCGCCGACGTCAACGATACGGTGGTGACGACGATAGGCTCCGTCATAGGCATGATCCCCTCCGGGCTGGTCGCCCTTGCCAGCACGGTATTCTGCGTGAGCGTGATACGCCTCTCGCGCAAAAAGACGCTGGCGCAGGATCTGTATTGCGTGGAAACGCTTGCGCGCGTGGATGTCCTGTGCCTGGACAAGACGGGCACCATCACGGAAGGTAGCATGGAAGTGGGCGGACTGACGCCGCGCGAAGGGCTCTCGGAAGAGGACTTCAAACAAATGCTGAAAGATGTCGTGACGGCGACGGGCGACGAAAACGCCACCGCCATTGCGCTGCAAACCTATCTCGCGGACGCGGGAGAAGCCCGTCCGGCAGAGAGTTTCGTCCCCTTCTCGTCGGAGAGAAAGTGGAGCGGCGCACGCGTGAACGGCGTGAGCTACATCCTGGGCGCGGTGGAATTCACCCTCGGACACGGCGATGACGAACCGCACCGTCTCGCCGCCGAAAAGGCGGATGAGGGTTATCGCGTGCTTGCGCTCGTTTCCTCAAAAGAAGACTTCATCGACAATAAATTGCCGGATAAAGTGTCGTTTGAGGGATTTGTCTACATCACGGACAAGATCCGCGCCGAGGCTCCCGACACCCTGCGTTTCTTCCGCGAACAGGGCGTGACGGTCAAGATCATCTCCGGCGACAACCCCTCCACGGTGCGCGCTGTTGCCAAGCGCGCGGGGCTTTCGGGATGCGATGACATCATCGACATGTCCACCCTCACCACGGAGGAAGAGGTGCGGGAAGCGGCGACGAAATACACCGTGTTCGGGCGCGTCCTGCCCGACCAAAAACTCACCCTCGTCAAGGCGCTCAAAGCCGCGGGACACACCGTTGCGATGACGGGAGACGGCGTCAACGACGTGCTCGCGCTCAAAGAGGCGGACTGCTCCGTCGCGATGGCGTCCGGGTCGGACGCGGCAAAGAACGTGAGCTCCCTCGTGCTGTTGGACTCTAACTTCGCGTCCATGCCCCGCATAGTCGCGGAGGGGCGGCGTTCCATCAACAACCTTGAGCGCTCCGCCGCGCTCTACATCATGAAGACGGTGTACAACGTCCTGCTCGCCCTGCTCTTCATGTGCGTCAACGTACCTCTCCCCTTCGAACCGAGAAACCTGACCCTCATCGGCGGCGTGACCATCGGCATGCCCTCCATCGTGCTCGCACTCGAACCCAACAACGACCTCGTGAAAGGACGCTTCCTCACAAAGGTGCTGTGCTATGCCGTCCCCGGCGGGATAATTGTCATGCTGGGCGCGGCTGCCGTCATGGTGGCGGGCAGATATTTCCTGGATGTCACACCCGATCAGATCCGCACCATGTACTGCATCGTGACCACGTTCGTGGGGCTTGTCTATCTCTTCCGTGTGGCGTTGCCCCCGACATGGCTGCACATCGTGCTCTGCCTGGTGATGGTGGGCATCTATGTGGGCTGCTATGTGACGGAGATCCCGCTCATCATCGATTTCTTCGGCGTGGACAACGACATCACCGCGGAAATGGGCAAAGCGCTCGCCGCGATATGCGCGGTGCTTGCGGTGCTGTATGCGGCGGTGAGCATACCAACGCGCAACCTGCACTCCAAGATAGACGCCGCCCTCAACCTCAAACTGAAAAAGAAAGTCGCGGTGTGACGGCGATCCGTCCTCGCGGAAAGGCGACGCCCTGCGGGGCGTTTTTTCTTTTTGCGGCGGGATCCCGCCGTCCGCGGGATCAGTCCGTTCCGCCCGCGAAAGGCGTTATCCGGAGAAAACTCGTCCATGACCGTAATTAAATCAGCCCGTCCACTCTGCCCGCGAAAGGGGCGACCCTGCGGAGAAACATTAAAACAGCGTTAAAAAATCGCGGGTGCATATTGATTTTGCGGGGATAGTCCTTTATCATTATTTCTATGATAGACAAGAAACTCAAAAATACGGAGGAATACGCGCGCGCCGCGGGAGGCGCGGTGCTTGCGGCGGACGCTCCCAAAGCTCCTCCCCGCACCATCGAAGTCTCCAAGCGCGCCATCGTCATCGCCGTCGCGATAGTGCTGGTGCTGGTCATCGCCGCCATAGTGCTCACGCAGGTGCTCCCCAAGGGCGCATACGAGCGAGCCCTCGACGCGGACGGCAACGAGTATATCGTGGAGGACTCCTACCGCGAGGACGATTCGCTCCCCTCTCTCAAATGGTGGCAGGCGGTGTTCTCCCCCGTGCTGGTGCTTGACCCCGGGATGGACGGCTCACTCATGGTGTGGGCGCTCATCGCGTTGCTGCTCGTCATAGGGGCGGTGTTCACGGCGCTGGACAACACGGGCGTGCTCATCTATATGGTGGAGTCGCTGCGCAACCGCTTCCGCAACCGCAAGTATATCCTCCTCTTCCTCCTGCCCTTCGCGTTCATGTTCCTGGGCTCGTCGGCGGGGATGTTCGAGGAGCTCATCCCCCTCGTCCCGGTGGTGGTGCTGCTGTGTTACGCCTTCGGATGGGACGCGCTGGTGGGGCTGGGCATCTCGGTGCTCGCGTCCTGTTTCGGCTTTGCGGCGGGGGTGGTGAACCCCTTCACCGTCGGCATATCGCAGAATCTGATGGGCATCCCGATGTTCTCGGGCATTGAGATGCGCCTGCTGACCTTCGTCGTCGCCTACGTCGTCCTGATGGCGTTCATCTACCCCTACGCCCGCAGAATAGAGAAAAAGCCGGAGCGCTCCCTCGTCTACGGCGAGGATCTGCGCAAAAAACAGGGCTTCGATTTCACGAGCGCGGATTTCGTCTATAACGAAGGCAAGTCCAAAGCGCTCAAATGGTTTGCGGGATGGATGATCGCCATCGTGGTCATCGCGGTCATCTCCATCTTCATGCAGCCGCACTACATACCCGCCCTCGGCGACTTCGCACTTGCGGACTACGTCCTCTACATCACGGTGGCGATCTACGTCATCGCGGGCATCGGCGCGTGCATCCTCTGCGGGCTCAAAGGCAAACCCCTCTTCAAACACCTCGGCAAAGGGCTGGTTACTCTGCTCCCCGCCGTCGCCATGATCCTCATCGCGAGCGGCGTGAGATACATTATGGAGTCCGGCTCCGTCATGGACACCATCCTCTACAAGGTCATCGAGGCGTGCAGAGGACAGTCCCCCGCCGTCATCATCCTGCTCGTATATCTCGTCATCTTCGTCTTCGAGATGTTCATCCCGTCAGGCTCGGCAAAGGCGTTCCTGCTCATGCCCATGATCGGCGCGATGTGCTCCCAGCTCGGCGTGGACGGACAGGTCGCGGTGCTCGCGTTCACCTTCGGAGACGGCTTCTCCAACATGCTGCTGCCCACCAACGCGGGTCTGCTGCTCATCCTCGGCATGACCACCGTCAACTACCCCAAGTGGATCCGTTGGAGCGGGCCGATACAGTTCGTCCTGCTCTCTCTTACGGTGGGCATCCTCATGCTCGCGCAATACATCGTCTACGCCTGAGCGCGGCAGGGAGCGCGCCGCAGGCTCCGTGACCCGCGCGCGGCACAAATCCGTTCATTCGGTTGACCGATGAGCGACGTGATGAGATAATATAGCCGTCAAGCAAATATGTTAAAAAGGGCTCACCGCCCTCGGAGTGGATATGGAACTTGCCGAAAAAGCAAAAAAGAGAAACTTCATCCTCGCCCTCGCATTCACGATAGGGCTCATCGCAGGCATCCCCTGCATCGTCGTGGGCGCCATCAATATGGGCGACAACAAAGGCTTCATCGCCCTGCTCGTCTTCGGCATCGCGGGCACCGTGCTCGGCTTCTACGGCACTCCCCTGCTTTGGACGAGGCTCGCCACCGTCAACCAGGAGCTCACCGTCGTGCGCGCCGTCACGCAGGAACATCTCTACACCGTCGCCGACCTCGCACAGCGCCTCTCCGTCAACGGAAAGACCGCTTCCGCCACCCTCAACAACTGCATCAGAAAGGGCTACCTCGTGGGCTATATCCGCGAAGGCGACAGGCTCGTCCTCAACGAGAACCGCGCCCTCGCCCCCACCCAGCTCAGCCTCACCTGCTCCCATTGCGGCGCCACCGTGCAACTCCAAAAGGGCGAGACCTCCCGCTGCCCCTACTGCGGCAGCGTCCTCTCCGCCCCCGCCAAGCACTGACGTGCCCTGCATTTTTACACAAACCGACACTTCAACACACAACAACGCGCGGCTGAACTGCGCGTTTACGGATGATATATCGCGCGCCATCTCGCGCGGACAATACATTATTCGTTAAGGGCTTGAAATGAGATCTTCCGGGGCGCGAAAACTCGTCTGCTGCATTTTGCTGCTGATTTTTCTGCTGTCGATCGTCACATGCATACTGGCGTTCACCCTGCCCTACGACGGAGCTGTGGCGACCATCCCGACTTTTGAAGTGTCCGAAACCGAACTTTACGTCATCGACGGGGAGGGGCTTTCAAAGGACATATACGCGATGATCGTGTCTTTGCAAGGCATAGTCGCGCAAAAAGAAGCCAAAATTTACATAAAAGATCCCGACAATTTTGTTTTCGTGGAAAAGTTCGTCGCCGAAAAAGGACTGACCGTGACCGAATTTTCCGACCCCTGGGAACTGGTGCTCGCCTGCAAGGAGCATCTTTCGGACAACGGTTACGTCCTTTTCGAAGGCGTCGGCAGCTTCACCGTCAACACCGCCGCCACCGTCTCGGGCGCGGAGAGATGGCTGTCCGTCCCGCGCTCGGCGCAAGAGGAGGCGGAACGCTGCGGGCTGGAACTCAAAGCAGATATGACCCTGAAAAACGGGGACGGCAGCTACGTGAACACCTACGAGTCATTATACGAGCGGTATAAAGACGTCCTCAACAAGAACGTCTTGATACATCAATCGCCCGACCTTGCCACTCTGCGCGACTACGGCATCGCGGCGGGGGCTTTCTGCTTCTACACCGACGAGAGCAGCAAAAACTCCGTCCGGTTCCGAAAAAAGGTCTATTCGCAAGCCAACCCGAACGCGCCCGTCCTCGGGTGGAGCACCGACGAGATGAGCTATGTTGAGCAGACGACCCGAAGCGGACTGTGCGTGATCGCGTCCGACCACAGCTCCAACCTCAGCTATCTTTCAGGCTGCGACAGCGGCGAGCCTATCGGGCAGAAATACGCCGACAGAGAGCTCGTCGCGGACGGCACGAAACATTACGTCGCGCTCATCATGAGCGACGGCGACAACCTGCAATGGTGCCAGAACCTGCCCTTCACCGACCATTATAAGGACAGGCAAAATTCGACCGCCGACTACAAACTGACCTGGACGGCGCCGCCCGTCATGGCGACTCTCGCCCCCGAAGCGCTGAAATATCTCTACGACAACGCAAACGCAAACGACTCTTTCATCTGCGGGGTGTCAGGCATGGGCTACATCAATCCGACGGCATTTCCCCGCCGTCTGCTCTCGTCGTTTGCCGAGATGACCGCAGAGGCGATGGGGCGTGCGGATCTGTCCGCGCTCGCCGTGCTCGACAACGAAACCTCTGTCTTCCGACTCGGCAGGGCGATGCAAAAATATGCCGACACGGACGGCATCCCGGGCGGATTCATGCAGATCGGGGACAGATATCGCGAGCTTGACGGCAGGATGATATGGTGCGGCGACAAGCCATTCATAAGCGTCAGAAGGTCGCTGTGGTACACGCCCGACGACGGACTGACAAAGGAGGCTTTTATAAAGAACATTGCGGACGAAATAAACGCCATGCCCGCCGACCCGACTTCCGAAAACGGCTATTCTTACATCAACATACACCCCTGGTCCATGACGATAGCCGATGTGGACCTCTTCGTTTCGCTGCTGGACGAGCACATCGAGATCGTCTCGGCAGAAGAAATGCTGCACCTCGTCACAACCAACGTCCGCCATTGACGCCGCCCCGCCCCCGCCAAACACTGATGCGTCCACACGCTTAACTTGCACAACCCGACACTTAAACACACAAAAACGCGCGGCTCAATCGCGCGTTTTGTGTGTTTCTCGTTGAAAACGCGCCCCGTGACGGGCGCGTTTCGGCATTACTGTTTGTTTTTAAATTGCTGCTTCATACGCTCACTCCCCGAAAGTATGACCTTCCTTATCCTGAGGTGCAGGGGGGTGACTTCGAGCATTTCGTCGTCGTTCAAAAATTCGAGGGATTCCTCAAGGCTGAATTTGCGGGGGGTATTGAGACGAAGGGCTTCATCGGAGCCTGCGGCGCGCATGTTGGTGACGTGCTTGCGCTTGCAGACGTTGACGCGGATGTCCTCTGCCTTCGGCGACATGCCCACCACCATGCCCTCATAGACCATGGTCTGCGGATCGATGAAGAGGGTGCCGCGCTCCTGCGCGTTGAAGAGCCCGTAAGTCGCCGCCTCGCCCGTCTCGAACGCGACGAGGGAGCCTGTAAATCTGCGCTGTATCGGTCCCTTGTAGGGCGCGTAGCCCTCGAAGAGCTGGTTCATCACGCCCTCGCCCTTGGTGTCGGTGAGGAACTCGTTCTTGAAGCCGAACAGCCCGCGGGAGGGGACGATGAACTCCATCCTGATGCGGCTGCCCTTGGGCTCCATGGTGACGAGCTCGCCCTTTCTCACGCCCATACGCTCCATGACGGAGCCCACGCACTCGGAGGGGACGTCGATGAAGAGGCGTTCCATAGGCTCGCACTTCTCGCCGTCGATGGTGCGGAAGATGACCTGCGGGGTGCCGACGCCGAACTCGTAGCCCTCCCTGCGCATAGTCTCGATGAGGATGCTGAGGTGCATCTCTCCCCTGCCGCACACCTTGAAGGTATCCGGGCTCTCCGTCTGGTAGACCCTGAGCGAGACGTCTTTCAAAAGCTCGCGGAAGAGCCTGTCACGAAGCTGGCGCGAGGTGACGAACTTGCCCTCTTTGCCCGCGAAGGGACTGTCGTTGACGGAGAAGTTCATCTCGATGGTGGGCTCGCCGATCTTGACAAAGGGGACGGGATCTATCTTCCCCGGCACGCAGAGCGTGTTGCCGATGGTGATGTTCTCTATGCCGCTGAAACACACGATGTCCCCCACCTGCGCCTCCTCGACGGGGGTGCGCTTGAGCCCTTCGATCTGGAAGAGCGTCACCACCTTGCTCTTATAAGGCGAGAGACCGGTGTAGTCGCACACCATCACCTCTTCGCCCACCTTGACGGTGCCGCGCTCTATCTTGCCGATGCCGATACGCCCGACATAGTCGTTGTAATCGATGGCGGAGACGAGCAGCTGCAAGTCGCCCTCGGGGTCTCCCTCGGGGGGCTCGATGTAGTTCAGGATGGTCTCAAAGAGGGGCTTGAGATCGGTGCCGGGCACATTGTAGTCCCTCGTCGCGGTGGCGTTCTTCCCGGAACAATAAAGGATGGGGCTCATGAGCTGTTCATCGTCGGCGCCGAGGTCGAGAAGGAGCTCCAGCACCTCGTCGCCCACCTCGGAAAGACGCGCGTCGGGACGGTCGATCTTGTTGACAACGATGATGATCCTGAGCCCGAGTTCCAACGCCTTCTCGACGACGAAACGGGTCTGCGGCATGGGACCTTCCGCCGCGTCCACGAGCAGGATGACCCCGCTCACCATCTTGAGGACGCGCTCCACCTCGCCCGAGAAATCCGCGTGTCCCGGGGTGTCGATGATGTTGATCTTCACGCCGCCCCAATGCACGGAGGTGTTCTTCGCGAGGATGGTGATGCCGCGCTCGCGTTCGAGCGCGCCGGAGTCCATGACGCAGGTCTGCACCTGCTGATTGTCACGGAAGGTGCCGGACTGACGGAGCATCCCGTCCACCAGCGTGGTCTTGCCGTGGTCGACATGAGCGATGATCGCAACATTCCTTAAATCTTCTCTTACCATAACTTCCTTTGCGTATCCGCACGCATTCGTGCGACGAGAGTATGCCGCACAAATCAAATGTTTATTCGGTGTTATCGCGCGTTAAACGCGCGTTTTGCGCATCATTCGATGTCACGCGAGAGAACGAAGTAATATTTCATCTCCTCTCTCGCAAACTCTTCTTCGAGCTTTTTCTCGACATCCGAGAGGGCGACTTTGTTCTCGAACGGCACCTCGACGTCGAAGAGTATGTTGGTGTGTTCCATGCCCTTCACTAGCCTGAAATCGTGCAGAGAAAAACCCTCGCCGAAGCCTCTCACCACCTTCATGCACCGCTCTTTGAGAGCGAGCGTCTCCTCGTCCTCGTTGTCGATGGGGTCGATGTGCAGGGTGAGCTGGATGCCGAGC